>JAGBWB010000179.1 GCA_017629975.1 Lentisphaeria bacterium | reverse complement strand
GCACTTCTGATCCGCAGAGCATCCCCTTTGAGAACAGAAAAAGTAATGCGGTGAAATTCAGGCGCCATACGGTCACTGCATTGGATATAGATTTTTTTGTTTTCCACATCAAAAAAAGAGGAACCGGGCGTACTTTCAGTCTCTGCAATCGAAGGCACCTTGCGGAACTTTTTCAGGGTATCCCTTTCCAGAACGAACTCAGGCATCCGGTCAACTTTGCATACATAGACATTTTTTCTTCCGGCGACAGCTTCAAAGCGGGGAGCCGGAATATCGCCGCGCATGTGGACCGTCCCGGGGATCCTGGCACGGATAATGGTGGGTTTGCTGAAATCACCGTTGAATACAAAAGAGATCTCATCCAGATATTCACCGGGAAGTATGGTCACGATGTCACCGGCTTTAAGTTTGCTGACAGCGGTACTGATCTTCCGCAAAGGTGTTTTTTCCGAGGTTCCGGAGTTTTTATCCGATCCCCGGGGAGAGACGAAGTACTCTGTGCCGCTGAGCATGGCAAAAAACAAAAGAGAAAAACAAAACAATGATTTTTTCATAGTGCCTCCAGGATATTATGATAAGTGTGACACAAACGCTCCGTTGAACCATGAACGGTCCGCCTCTTCCCCGCCGGCGCCCATACGCAGCAGATTGATACGCCGTTTCACAGGGTCAAAAACCACGATTTCAGCAAGCATATTTCCGGCGCTGTTAAAAGGAGTCATCCGGGCGAAAGAGGGAACCAGTGAAGGCGTGGCTCCGCCATACCCCTGCGTGATAAAACCCGGAAGTCCCCCGAAATCAAACTCTGCGCTGAAATGACTGTCACCACAGAAAATGCCGCCGAATCCAGTATATTCAGAAAGGATCTGCGCCAGTTGGAGCTGGGAGTCATTGCTTTTCTTTTCCGGATCCCAGGAACCTTTGACGTGAGGGCAAATGTGCATAAAAAGCATGATGCTCCACTCTTCAGACGGCAGTTTGAGAGCATTTCTGAGAAACTCAAACTCTCTTTCATCCATATGGAAGGCTGAGTTCCCTGTATTGAGAAATATTGCCCGCACCTGCTTGTCTTGAAGATCATAAAATCCGAATGAAGCGTTTTCGCCGAAGGTGAAATCATATCCTTTGTGCACATTGGGCACATTCATCAAGTTTCCAAATTCAGCGGGCGTCACCAGACCGTGACAATAATCGTGGTTGCCCATGCAGATGATTGCCGGTTTGTCACTCTGGTGATGAACTTTGGCATAAAGTTCAAGCAGCTGAGATGCTTCACTGCGGGTTTTCCGTCCGGGAAGTTCCAAACCGACATCACCGCAGTCGGCGAAAAAATCAAATTTGAAATGAGTATCCGCCCTGTGCAGCAGCTCAAGCACATTCAATGAATAACGCTCTCCCGGCTCGCAAGGGTCCTTATCTGAAAAATCTGTGTGCAGATCGCTGACCAGGGGAAAAATCACAGCTTTTTCAGAAATATCCAATTCTGCAAAGCGCCGGAGCGTGTTTTCAACATACTGCTCAAGTTTGTAATCCATTTTCTGTTCCCGATATTTTCAAAAAAGTTCTTTCCGTTCCAACATCATCGCCTGGTGCGGAGTTTCAGAGTTCTGATCTCAAAAGGATCAAGTTCAACAGGCAGAAGTAAAACATTTTCTGCAACTTCTTTTTCCTCCCACTCCAACAAATTTGTTTCCGCAATGTTGACAGCCTGAGCAAAGCGAAGTGTGCCAGAGCTTTTCTCGCCTCTGTTTTCCACAAGACGCACCACAAAACAGGACTCCTTTTCTGCCTTTTTCACCACTTCAAGGGTGATCCCGGAACTTTCCAGAGAGACAAAAGGCAATATATTTTTCCCGGCATTGCAGATCACCCGGGGCGCTCTGTTCAGCAGCGCCGCCTCAGCCATAACAGGAGAATTGACCAGATTTCCCCTGTGGGGCAGCAGAGAGTAGGTAAAAATCTGTTTGCCCTGATCCGCCTGATGATCCGGATAGGTGGGGGAGCGGAGCAGATTGATGTCAAGCACATTCCCGTATACATGATACCCGTATTTGCAGTCATTGAGCAGAGCTGCGCCGAAGTCATCGCTTGAAAGATCGGCGTAACGCTGCCCGCAGCTTTCAAAGCGGGCAAAATCCCAGGAGGTATTGCAGTGAGTGGGACGTTTCACAAAGCCGTACTGGATATCAAAAGAGGCCTCCTGAGCAAAAACATTCACCGGGAAAGAGGTTCGGAGCATCTTGTGTTCTTCGTGCCACTCCACCTCTGTTTTGAAATCAAGGCGAATGTTTCCAGCTTCAAGAGACATATACTGGACGATTTTTGAACCGGAGAGCGCCAATTCAAACCTGAGCGTCTGCCGCAAAGGCCCCCATTCCTGCCATTGGACAGAAACACTTTCATGGGCAAGGGGCGTTTGTGCCATATAGGTATGATCTATATCCCAGGCATCCCATGAAACGGGCTTATCCTCATAAAGGGCAAGTTTGTTGCCATTTTCGCCAATTGCCAGAATGGACCGCTCAGACTTTTTATCCCATGCAGAAATCAGCCGGGCATCCGATGCAAATTCATAACGGACAAATTCGTTTTCAAGGCACAGACTCTCTTTGGGAGAAACTTCATCAATGGCACAGGTTCTTTCACCTCTGCACCGGATCTCAGAGACAGATGAACCGGGCACCTTTACCTTGACAAGCAATTTCCCTGCGCTGAACTGCACCGGGAGCTGATTTCCTGATTCATCTTCAATGTTGAAATTTTTCCATTCCTCAGGCACTTCTGCCAGGATCTCATATTCCCTTGACAGGGAATTTATAATGACGGCGCTCTGCTGCCGGGGTAAGAAAAGTGCCCTTGCGGCATCGAAAATCAACTTTTCGGCACTCTGAGAGACTTCAGCAAGTTCCTTTTCGGTCTGTTTGTAGACCATGTTGATGGAAGAACCGGGGATGATATCGTGAAACTGATTGAGCAACAGAAGTTTCCACAGCCGGTCAAGTTCCTCTTGAGGATATTGTTCAAAAGAAAGCATGGAACAGATGAATTCTGTTTCAGTAAGCAGCTGTTCATTTTTCCGGTTGAGTCTCTTGGTGCGGCTCTGCGAGGTCAAAGTTCCGCGGTGCAGTTCCAGATAGAGTTCCCCCTGCCAGACAGGGAGCTCCTCTTTCTGACGGGCGAGCGTCTCAAAAAAGTTGGACGCCGTATCAAATTTGAATCTGGGAACTCCATCAAGATGAGAAAGACGCCTTCCCCTTTCAATAAGTTCCGGATATGGTCCGCCGCCGCCATCACCGATTCCGAAAAGGGACATATAGTCAGGTGCGATGTATCCTTCAGGATATTCCGCTTGCGCTTTGATCTGGCGATCTGTTTTCAGCTGACTGTTGTAACTGTTTTCAGGGGGAAAATGGCTCAGCACCCCGGAACCGTCAATACCTTTCCAAATAAAACTTTTGTAAGAGAATTTATTGAACTGGCTCCAGGAGAGTTTCTGAGTCAGAAAGTAATCGCATCCGGAGCGTTTGATGATCTGGGGCATGGAACCGGAGTAACCGAAAACATCCGGCAGCCAGAGATTTTTCACCTCCACGCCGAATTCATCCATAAAGAAGTTTTTTCCGTGAAGAAACTGGCGCACCATGGATTCGCCGGAGATCACATTGCAGTCTGCCTCGACCCACATTCCCCCCTGAAGTTCCCAGCGTCCTTTTTTAACGGCTTCTTTGATTTTTCTGAAAAGTTCCGGATAACGTTTTTTTATGAAAGCGTAATGCTGAGGCGCTGAGGCTCCGAATATATACTCAGGGTAGCGTTCTATCAAATCCAGCTGAGCGGCATAAGTCCGGGCGCATTTGCGGACCGTTTCTTTCACCGGCCAGAGCCAGCCGGTATCAATGTGGGCGTGTCCCACGCCGTGAACGGTCATCAAAGCGCCGGAAGGAGTGATGGTGAAAATCTCCTGCATAACTTCACGGGCAGCGGTAAAGCCCGCGTTCTTACAAACGTCTATGGCTTTCAGACATGTTTTTACATGCCGCTTGCGCCTGAAATCCTTTTCAGGCAATCCCTTAATCAATTCAAAAACCACGTTCAGGTCAATATAAAACTGCCATGCCTCTTCATCAAAAAGTCCCAACCGGCATTCGGCCAGAGTTCCGGTAAATCTCCCCTGAGGATGCTCTTTCAGCAGCTTTTTATCCGAGTCAAAGACCATCCCGAAAAGAGTATTGGCGGCACCTTCCACGAAGAGATCCACCTTGCCATCTCCGGTAAAAGATGCAGGGAGCAGCCAATCATTCTGTTTAAAAGATTCGTTGTAAACGCTGCCCCCCGTCAAACGTGCGACCGGAGTTCCGGCAGCATCAAAAATCATACTTTCGCCGCCGGAGTTGAAAAGCAGCTTCACCTTTGTTTTCTCCCAGTGGGCAGGGATTTCGCCTGTAATATGGAACCAGGCGCTCTCCCAGTTTTCGCCCCACTTTTCTCCGGGATTGAGAGTTTTGTATTCCAACTCAAGACGGCGTTCAAAGGGACACTCCTCCTGAGTCACTGCAAATTCACATTTCAGCGGGGCATATTCACTGTAAAAGCATCCCGGAAGTTCATTGATAAAAACATGTATGAGCCCCATATTGAAGTCAAAAAGACGGTCAAACATATCTTTTTCCCTCAGTTTTTCAAATCTTTTTATTTGCTGCCGCTTGAAACCAGCAACACCACATCATGGGGCTCAAGAGTGATCTCATGGAAGAATTTTCTGTCATCCAGAAGGTCAAAACATGTTTCATCCATACCGATATCAGCCATCTTCCAGGTGAGTGCCTTTTCCGTATCATTGACAAGAGCTACGGCACGTTTTCCCTCAACGGTGCCTTCAAACTCTCTGGGCCAGAAGTTTGGGGAGGCATGGAGCGGCATCACATCGCGCATACGGATATTCTGGGCTTTGGCAAGGAGAGCGTTCCTGTCGGGATTGATGGTGCCGAGATGATCGCTTGTAAAAGCGACTCCGGTCATAATGGCGGCAAGAACTGAGAGTTTTGCTTCGTTGCGTGAGTAAAAGGCATTGTCCTGCCGCGCCATGATCACATCAGGATCGGCGCGGAACCAGCGGTCAAAGGTAAAAAAGTTGCTCAGGGATATGCGGAACGCGTCAAGGATATTGCATCCCATCTGAATTGCTCCGCGGGTACCATGCTCTGAATAGTACCGGGAAGTATCATTGCTCACGCGGGCATTATCAATAAGTCCGAGACAGGGGAGAAAGGGTTCTGAACACCCCATTATAAGTGCATCGGGAACTGCCTCACGGATGGTTTTCAGCAAAAGGCGGAAAGCGCTGACGGTGGTAGCGTCCGGATCGCAGCGGCGTCCTTTCTGAAGTCCGAAGTAGAGTCCATCCAGTTTGAAATAGGTAAATCCCCAGCTGCGGAATGTTTTGAAAACATTGGCAATATGTTCGCGCACTTCAGGATTTGTGGCATCAAGGCATCCCCAGAGATTATCCGGGGCGGGGGACCATCCGGGGAGAACGGCAGTTTCGCCATTTTCATCTTTGACAAACCAGTCCGGGTGTTCTCTGTGAACACGACTGGCGGTTGAAGCAGAAGTGGGCATGGTCCAGATACCGGCTTTCATGCCGGATGCAGTGATTTTCTCAGCGACCTCTTTCACAGGAGTCGGCCAGGAGTCGCATTGATCCAGCCAGTCCCCCTGAAAGGTCTGATATCCGTCATCTATCTGGATATATTCGGCAGCATAGGGGGAGCGGTTGGCAGCGAGAGCATCCACATTTTCAAGCATGTTGGCCTGGGTGACATCTTTGTAGTAATAGTACCATGAACAGTAACCTGTCACATTCTTCCGGCTGTTGATAGGGGGGACACCCATTTTCTTTGCAGCGATATCAGCGTAATCACAGAGAAGTTTCCGCCAGTCAGCGCCTTCAAGAATCACCATCTCCTCCGGCTTTTCACCTTTTTTGATCTCAGGCTGCCAGACTTCAATGAAACTCAAGCGGTTCTGCTCATAGACAGCACGGAGCATGGTGAGAGAGCGGAAAGCGGTAACGGCTCCGGCGAGGAGATATTTTTCGCCGCTGCCAGCAACGATCACATTGGCGCTGGAAAAATCTCCGAAATTGAGTAATCCCCGTTTCAGCGGGGGCAGCGGATCCAACTTTACCATGGTGGAGTTACAAGTATAAACGACTGCTCCGGCAGGGAGGTCAAGTTTGATTTGCGCCCTGTATCCGTCATCAAGAGTCTGCCATGAAAAACTCATATCTTAAAGTCCTTAAATATTACATTTGGTGTTACAGAGTTAATTTAACCTTTCCCTGCAACTTTTTCAAGAGCGATGCCGCAAAAAAAAGGGTTTTGTCTGCTGAAAAAGGATTGCAAATATATTTTTCCGTGCTATATTACCATGTGAGATGTATTTCAGAAAATGTTCTATCATAATAAAGGAAAAAATAATGTGCGCTGTACGTTATGCCGGCACTCTTCTTCAGGGAGGAGCTGTTGAATTTGAAGTTGAAAACGGAGTCATCACTTCAGTCGCCCCGATCAAGGACTCCCCTGCCCTGCCCTGGATCATGCCTGTGCTTGTGGATCTTCAGCAGAATGGAGCCATGGGGTATTCATTTTCAAATTTGAAATCCCCTGAAGAACTGCGAGCCATCACTGAGACGCTTTACCGTCACGGTGTGGGACGTGTTCAGGCGACTACGGTCAGTGTCCCAGTGGAAACCCTGACAGCGTCTATGCAGCTGCTCGCCCGTGAGTGCGATAATGATCCTGTACTCAACAAGGTGATCTTCGGACTTTTCCACGAAGGTATCTTCATGTCCTTTGAAGAGGGCTGGCGGGGCGACCACGATCTTGAATGTATCAAAAAGCCGGACTGGGATCTTTTCAGAAAAATAGATGACGCTTCAGGAAACCGTTTCGTCACGATCAATACAGTCCCTGAAGTCCCCGGCGCCATGGAGTTCATTTCCCAGGCAGTTGCCGCCGGGAAAAAGATTTCGCTCGGACACTGCAATCCCACCACAGATGAGATCCGCGAAGCTGTTGAACGGGGCGCTGACCGTGTTACTCATTTTGCCAACGGCGCGTCACCTCTGGTCCACCGCTTCAAGAATCCCTTCTGGGAGTTCCTGAACAACTACAATCTTAAACTCGGACTTATCTGCGACGGGTTCCATCTGCCGCCTGAAACGGTTTCTGTTGCCCTGAAAATCAAGGAGCCGGAAAAGTGTCTGCCGGTCTCTGACGCCAGCAGCTATTCAGGACTGCAACCCGGCATTTACGGTAACGGCAAACGGCAGCTTGAAGCCAACGGATACCTTCATGTCATCGGCAAAGACATTCTGGCAGGTTCCAGCTGCCAGCAGAATACCTGTGTCAACTTTCTCATGCAGAAACTTGGATTTTCGTTCCCCAAGGCATGGCGCCAGTGCAGTCTGATCCCTGCCCGGAGCGTCGGACTTACACTGCCGGAGATCAAAGTGGGTGACGAGGCCTCATTTGTCATCTGCCGCGAAGAGAACAAAACAGCGGTCATTGACCGGACCGTCATCATGGGCACAGAATATCCCTTTGCCTGATAAAGAAAGAATTGCAAAAATGGTCATTGACTCACACGTTCATTTTCCCTTTTCTCTGCCTATCCCGGAAGAGGAGTGGGGAAAATTTCTGGTTGAAAGAGCTGCCCGGAGCGATATCAGCGCCGTTATTGTATCAGATGTCTTCATCAGGGGGCGTAAGGATGCCGGATCTTATCCCTCATCAGCGGCGCTTCGTTTTGCCAACAGTTACGCCGCGGAACAGGCGGCGAAGAATCCAGGGAGACTCTACTTTCTTGCCTATTTGAATCCGCAGAATCCGGATTGGGAAGAGGAACTCTTACATGCGGTTGCCGACGGAGCAGTGGGCGTAAAACTCTGGGTCGCCTTGAAAGACGCCAACGGCAGCTTGGAAAACAGCGTTAAAGTACTGAAAAAAGCCGCGGCCATGGGACTTCCTGTGTTGATCCATGTTTTTGCCAGAGCTGAAGCGAACTCTCCCGGCGAAGTGGATATTGCAGAGTTTGTTGAACTTTCAAGGCGCGTTCCTGAATGCGTTCTCATCGGCGGTCATTCAGGAGCCAATTTCCGGGAGTCAACAGGCATGTTCCAATGTGCCTCAGAAAACACCTACTGGGACATTTCAGGAACAAATCCGGATTGTTCCATGGTGCCTGAGATCTTGAAAGAAGTCTCTCCCGGAAAGGTTCTTTTCGGGTCAGACGGTCCGGGCAGAAGTTTTTCCGCCCAGATGCACAAAGTGACTCTTGCGCCCCTTTCAGATGAAACAAAAAAACAGATCCTTTGCGACAACATTCTCAAAGTCTACGATCTTCCCGGACTTTACACAGGGCCTCTCCCCTCTTCTCCACTGTCTGC
The DNA here is from genome assembly GCA_017629975.1 of Lentisphaeria bacterium. Lineage (GTDB taxonomy): Bacteria > Verrucomicrobiota > Lentisphaeria > Victivallales > Victivallaceae > UBA1784. Next base: position 7,684 of record JAGBWB010000179.1, on the reverse strand, counting down.
AAGTGTTGTTGCTCCCCATGAGGATCACTTTGTATTCTGCGGCAGATGGCCTTTTTTTGAAAAGGGCGAAATCACTCCGGCTGAACTTGAAAAGGTGCTGGAAGAAAACGACATTGAAAAAGCCTTTACCGTCAGTTTTGACAATATGTTCCGGATCGATCTTTTCAACGCCAACCGGGAGTTCCGCAAAGCCTGTGCCTCATTGAAGCGTGTCCGCCCTCTGGCGGTGGTTGATCCTGAAGCAAGAAATATTTCTGCGCTCCTTGACGATGCGGCAGAGAATCAGGCTCCCGGAGTCTGGTTCTCCCCTGCCCTGCTGGGGCAGATGCCGGACTCAGCCAAAGCCTTGAAACTCTATGAAGAGTGCGTCAAACGCGGCTTGCCGGTCTACCTGAACTGCCGTCTGGGTGAAGAGAGGTTCCGTCACCGTTCCCTTGTTCTGCGAAATATTGAATTCAAAGACCTTGCGGGATTTTTCAACGCAGCGCCCCATCATGAGTACATCATACAGGGGGTTGCTCCTGCGCCTGAGATCCCGCGCAAAGATTGCCGTTTTACCTTTGAACGTCTGACTGACGGTGAATGCGGCATTGAAAATTATCTTGCCCAGGGGGGCAAAAAAGAAGCTCTTGTAAGGGGCAGCGAATATCCTTTCAGAGAAGTTTCTCAAACACTTCTTGCAGCGGTCTGCAACTCAAGTATTCCTGAAAAGTAAGCAAAGGCTCTTCCCTTTCATCGGTTGCCTGATCTTAATTTTCAAACGGCAGCAACAAAAAAATCCCCTTTCCCGGAAGAAACTATACCGGGGAAGGGGTTATTTTTTGTTCCAGTCCAGGGAGAACGCTTTTCAGCTTCCCCCCGGAACCTTACTCATCAGGCAATAGCGATGGAGTAGTCAGAGTCAGACTTCAAACCGCTGACCTTGACCACAAGCTCTGCGTCTGAAGCGATCTTCACAGAACGGGTGTAATCAGCGGCGCCGTCACTCTTATCTGTTACAGTAAACACCGCAAGAGAGGTGTATTTACCGGAAGCGAAGGAGTAAAGTGTGACGGAGATTGCGTCACCTTCAACATCAACGCCGAAGTTGTGAGTTCCGGCAGCAATACCCTCGACTCCGAACCAGTCGGTTTTATCCTTGGTACCGACCCAGTTGTCAAGTCCGGCGGCAGCGTCATTCAAGCCGCCCCATGCAGCAATATCTGCCACTTTGACGGCATCGTAGTTCATTATGGTACGATCGTTGCGGAGATCATCTGCACTGCTGATGAAATCGGGCTGGAAAGATCCAATGTCTGAGTCCAAATCAAAGTTGACATCAAATCCGACTTTGGTCCGGTCATCATAACTTGCGAAGACGACCTTGTAGCTGCCTTCTGTAAGATCCTGAGCTGTGAAAGTTCCGGCACTGGAGAAGAGACGGCTGGAAAGCTGAACATCATCTTTGAAGAATGAGAGACGACCGGTACCGCTAACATCGCTATAGGCACAGGTGAAGTCAGTAACCATATCAGCAGCAACGTCAAAGGTGTATTCTTTGGTGACGGCTCCGGAATTGATCAGCACATCATCGTAAGAAGTTCCGTCAGAAATTGCGTTGATTGCCTTTACGACAGTTTCTTCAAGATCAAAGGTCACACCAAAGCTGGCTTTGGTTCTGTCATCGTAAGATTCGAAGACCACCTTGTAGCTGCCTTTTTCAAGTCCGTTTGCGACAAAGGTTCCATCATTGGAGAAGAGACGGGTGGAAAGCTGATCGCCATCTTTGTAAAGGATGATACGGCCGGTACCGGAAACATTATCGTAGGCACAGGACAAATCAATGATCTTGCCTTCAGCAACGGTAAAGGTATACTCTTTGTTGCCGGCAATATCGCTAACGCTCACCTGGTCGGTCGGGAAGCCAGCTTCATCAGTGTCCAAGCTGCCGATATCTGCAGGAGTTTCACTGTTCTTCACGATCGGGACCATGTCAAATGAGAAATCGCCTTTGGAGAAGTCAAAGGTGTAGGTTCCGCCATCAGTCAGGGTGACTTCGTGGGTTCTGGAACCGCTGTAGAAGTTGTAGCTCTTGTCGTCAAAGGTGTAGCTCAAGAGAGTACCGGAGTCATTGGCGACGGTGATCTTGGCGGCGGTGATCTTGGCGGCGGGATCGCTGCCGTTGTAGGTATATTCAACTCTGCGCTTGCCCTGAGAAACGGCGGAGGCATTGAGAGCATCAAAAGAGTCGAAAGCGTTGATGCCGAAGTAGACTCCGGTCATGCCTTCACCTTCAATAGCAGCTCCGGTTGCGAGACCTGCGTAATCGGAGTTGACGTAGATCTTGGACATATCAAGGAGATAGAGATCCTCACCCACAGTGACAGCTTCAAGACCGGCGGCTCCGGTAACGGTGACAGTGCCGTAATTTGAAGCGGCATTGGCATCGATCAGCAGAGTGTTTGCAGCGGGAGCTTCAGCAAAGGTGAAGTTGATAACACCGTTATTGGTCACAGCGCCGTCAACAGTGATGGAGCAGGAGGAATCCAGATTGACCACGCCGTTGGCACCGATGATGAACTGAGCGTTATTAATAACGATGTCAGCACCGGCAGTCAGGGTAACGATTGAAGCATAGCTGCTGTCAATATCCTGCTGGACACCACCCAACCAATCATATCGACCGCCCACGAAGAACCGGTTATCAACAGCGCGGTCATCATTGAAACCATTATAGGTGAAGGTGACACCGTTGATCTCAGTTGAGGATTCAGCCTTGCCGCCGAATGAACTTGAACCGGCGCCCTGAGTCTGGTTGATGGTGAAATTCTCGTTGAGCACCAGAGTGCCGTTATTGAGCATTCCGCCGTTGAGAGTGAAGTCGGCTCCATCTTCAATGGTAACTTTACCGGAGAAGTTGAAGACGCCTTTTCTCATTTCGCTTCTGTTTTCGGCATTAAAGACACCCATGGTCAGGTAACCGCCGATGGAAAGCTCTGCTCCGGAACCGATCACAAGGTCACCGGACTTGATCTTGGAATCAGCATCAAACACAACCTTGGTGTCATCACCGACAATATACATTCCGGCGCCGCCCCACTGTCCGTCAAAACCAAAGAGAGCAACGTCATCGCCAGTGGTGGTGATGGTGGCAGAGTGATCAAGATAGAATCTGCCGGCGTTGTTATCACCATCCCACTTGAAGGTATAGTAAGAAGTTTCATTGCCGCCTGCAAAGGTCAAGGTGTCAGCACCGGCAACAACATCTTTCAGTCCGTCAATAGAGGCAAAGGTATTGATTCCGAAATATTTGCCGTCAGCGACTTTGTCACCCACATTATATTCAGAATCAGCCAGCTGCCAGTCAAAGTAGAGAGAGGTGCTCAAAGCGTCTTTGGTGAGCATCACATCACCGTCAGCACCGTAGATCACACTGACACCCTCAGCCTTGTTGATGACTCCAACACGGTCTTCAATACTGGCAGTACCGCTCAAATCAATGACAGTTTTGATATCGCCGGAGAAATCAGCAGCATCAATGGTGATGGTACCGGTACCGGTAAGAGTCTCAGCCTGAAGAAGACTTGCAGCGTCCATAGTCAGGGTGGCACCAGCTCCGATGTAGATTTCTGTTTCAACTCCAATAGTGGAGTTTTCAGCAGTCAGAGAGATAGTGTAAGAACCGGCATCGTTCAAACCGAGTTTGTAAGCATTCACTGTAGAATCCGTAAGCACCAATGCGGCATTGTATTCTGCTGTGCCCTTATATGAGTCACTGCCAATAGCAACAGAGCTGTTAAAGTTGTTACTGGCATCCCAGACAGATCCGTCAAGGGTCACAGTTGCCATAATGGCCTGATCCACATTCATAAGATAGATATTACTGTCAGTGAAGCTCACATCACCATTGGCGCGCAGCTGGTGGAGATAGAAATCAGTATTAACGATATTGGCAGAACCATTGACACCGTGAACATTCAGGATGCTGCCACCGGCAGACTCCTTGCCAACGGTCGTACGGTCGCCTTTGGCGTCACCGATATTCAGAGTATAGCTTGAGTCCGCATAACCATCTTCCCAACCGACAATAAAACTGCCATTGAAAGCGCCTGTCATATTCACAGTTGCATTATCCGCCTTAGCAGCCTTATAGCCAAGACGCAGAGAACTGATAGCAGTTTCGCCGCTGATGGAGTTTTCACCGTAAGCCATCACAGTTCCGCCGACGGTGGAGTTGGAGAGAGCGGCATTTTCCATATAAATAGAGCCGGAACCAGCAACTTTCTTAAGTTGCAGAGAGGAAGCACCGGTAACAGCAAGAGTACCGTTGTGAGTAAAGGCGCCCCCAACGATAAATTTTGATCCATCAACAGTAACGACACTCTTGGCAGTTGTCAGGGAACCGCCGTTAGATTTCCACTCAGAGTTATCTTGCAGACTAAGAACGCCATAGCCGCTGTCAGAAGCGCCCCAGCCGCCGATGTAACCATAAGATCCCTCAATGGAGGAACGGACAAATGTCACCCCGGGGGTAATGGTATGATTACCGCCTGAAACCACACGGAAGTCACCGAATTTGCTGTAAGTTGAATCAGTAATAGTGATCAGACCTGTCATACTGGCATAATTACCGGTCACATCTGCCTTGTTCACATTCACAACACTGTTAGTGGTGTAGTTATGCTGATTGCCATTGATCACAGTACGCTCACCATTGGCATCACCGATATTCAGTGTACTGGTAAACCCCTGGGAATTGCCGATCATAAAGTTAGCAACAGTTGCAGTTCCGGTAATATTGGTTACAATATCGGCGCCAGAGTTGTACCAACCGATACTCATAGAACCGATGGTATTGGTGCCAGTCCAGGTATTAACTCCGTACACATTGACATTTCCAACTTTGGAATCAGCGAGAACGGCACCATCCAGCACATCAATCGTACCGGTCTGGGAACCGAAAACAACCTGACTTTCACCGGCGACAGTGAATTTACCATCGTTGGTCAGAGAGGTGGCAGAGAGCTTGCTGTCGCTCAGGGCAAAAGTTGAAGTTGCGTCAACAGTGATGTTCATGGTAAACTCAGGGTCGTAAACCATGGAGGAGTTGTTTGCAAGAGTAACATTAGCGCCGTTCTGGAACTGAACTGCAACAGGAGCGTAAGAACCGCCGCTGCCGAGGTAGATATAGGTGTTGTCAAAAGCAACTTCGGCATCGTTGACATTGAACCATCCGGCATTGATAAAGACCACGGTATCGTTGAAATTGGCAACAGCGCCCTGATTGATCTGGAGATAACCGCCCTTGATCTGGGTTGCAGAGCCAGGCTGAGTACCGAGGCCCCAAGTGCCGGTAAAAACTTCACTTGCAGCAGGATCGGCAGCACCTTTAGTTCCCTTAACAGTAAAGGTTCCGCCCATGACACGCAGAACTTCACTCGTTGCAAAAAGTTTACCGCTTTCACTGACAACAGTTTCCGCGTTGTTCAGCAGGACCTGATAGGATTTCAAAGTACCGTTGACTTCAAGATCATAGGTAAGAGAAGAATCAACGAGGTAGTCATAAGAAAACTTATCCACTCCGTCAACACCATTTTCGGTGTCAACAACCTTGTCATCACAGTTCAAAAAGTACCACTGATTCTTGGTGTAGGTGGCATCTGCCCCCTCGGCAATAATGAGTTTGCTTGCAGCAGCCTGTGCAGCATCAGCAGCGTCATTGATTTGAGAGTCGTCAAAGACGGTTCCCCCATTGATCTGCCCCTCTTTGAGCTCATAAGAGTCAAGATCCGGGACAACCAGAATATTCTCACTCGTAAACACAGCCATTTCACATTCCTTTCTTAATGATTTTAAGGCTTGACTTATCGCTTACGCACGACAAAAATACACTATTCCTCTATTACAATCTACACCCTCACGATACCTACTATACTCCATAAAGGTGTTTTTTTCAAGTCATTTCTGTACAAATTTCAGCATTTTTTACAAATTATCTTTCCAGAAAAAAAACAAATCCGGAAACTTTTTCATATATCATGTGGAATTTTCTCCTGAGGGATGATATATTTTATAAATTCATTATATATAAAGAGTCATGATCTGAGAGGACCCGAAACATGGATTTCCGCTTTGCAACTGTTGATGATGCCCGGCTTCTGGGGGAAATGCGCGTCTGTATGCGCCGGGAAAGAGAAACGCTCCCGCCGCCGGAAGATGAAGAGGCGTTCCTCAATGCCAATATCCAATATTTCCGCAGCGCCATCGCCGACGGCTCCTATGTGGGCATCATCGCCGAAGAAAAAGGAACTTTTGCAGGCACAGGGGGGATCTGTCTGCATATCCACCCCCCAAGCTATGCCGTCCCCAACGGCAAAAGCGCCTGCCTGCTCAATATGTATACCCGCCCGGAGTTCCGGGGCAGAGGCGTCGCCGGAAAAATCCTCGCCGGACTCGTGGAAAAAGCACGCACACTCCAATGCCGAAAGGTCTTTCTCAATGCCTCAGAAATGGGGAAGCCTCTCTATGTGAAGTTCGGCTTTTTAGATGTCGCCAACGAAATGGTCTTTGACCTGAATGAAAAGTGATCCCCACACCTTGAATGAACCCTTTGCCGTCAGAGGATTCAACATGTGCGAAAGTCTCCTGCGCCATACCCCGGAGCAGCTCAGGAGATTCCTGCGCCGGATGAAAACTTTGAACTTCAACTCCATCATAATCCACTATGATTACGGCTGGAAAAGATTCAAGAATATCATCCTTGAAGAGTGCCGCAGTGCCGGAGTGGAAATCACTCTCATGACTTTCGGCCCCAGAACTTTTTACAATTACACAGAGTGGAAAAAAGAGTTCTTCGCACGCCGGGAAGACGGAACATTTTTTACAGAAAAACTTGAGTGCGAAACCTTCCCCTGCCGCTTCGCCCCCGGCGCCATCAAGGCTTTCAGCGAGGGATGCGCCCAATGGCTGAAAGAACTCCCCCCCGAAATCACTCGCATACACATGCGCGCCGCCGACGGAACAGACTTCTGCCAATGTCCAAAGTGCCGCGTACTCCCCCCGCAGGAACGGTGGAACCCCTTTATTGAACGCTTCGCCGCAACCGCCAGAGAAAACCGTCCCGATCTGAAGATCGAAACCGATCTCTATGTGTGCCGCTACGACCCGCCCGAAGAGCTTTCAGCTTTCAACGCCATGGACAGAATCATGTTTGACACATTCCCCCGCACCCCCACATTTCCCCTGGGCAGCACAGAAGATCTCTGCACCGCAGGTGTCATGCAGCGCGCATACGGCAGCGGCAAAGAATCCCCGCTCCTTACAGCCAACTGCGCCATGCTGCAAAAAATAAAGGAGTGGAACAATATATTCCCCGGTAAACTCTACATTCACGAAAATGTGATGAAACAAAGCTATGCGGGGAATTTTCAATACGGCACCGACTCCTATCTGCAAGACCTCAAGACACTTCATGATCTGGGCATTCAGGGCGTCTGTTTTGAGGCTTACGAACCCGGATACGGCAGCTTTGAAGAGCTTTTTGAACTCCTTTCCCGCGCCATGACCGGGGAAAAAATCACACGGAATCTCTCTGAACTTGAGAAAGTCGCCCGCCGGAAAAATATGGGGTGGTTCTGCTCCGACAGAGACCTGGATCTTTCAAAGTACATCTCCGACCCCGTCCTGCTGAAAAATCAGCAGTTCT
>JAGBWB010000178.1 GCA_017629975.1 Lentisphaeria bacterium | reverse complement strand
GGACCTGAAATGAAAGAACTTCGTAATATTGCAATTATCGCCCACGTTGACCACGGCAAGACTACACTGACTGACCAGATCATCCGCCAGTCCAAACTTTTCCGTGAAAACGAGGTGGTCGCCGACTGCTTTCTTGACAGCAACGATCTTGAAAGAGAGCGCGGCATCACCATCCTTGCCAAAAATATCAGCGTGGAGTACAAAGGTATCAAGATCAATCTTCTTGATACCCCCGGACACAGCGACTTCGGCGGTCAGGTGGAGCGGGTGCTGAAACTTGCCGACGGCGTGCTGCTTCTGGTGGACTCCGCCGAAGGCCCCATGCCCCAGACCCGGTTCGTTCTTGAAAAGGCGCTGGCGCTGAATCTGCGTCCTGTGGTGGTCATCAACAAGCTGGATAAACCCGATGCCCGCCCCGATGAGGTCCACAGCAAGGTCTTTGACCTTTTCTGCGAACTCAACGCCACCGATGAACAGCTGGATTTCCCCACCCTCTACGCCAGCGGCAGAGACGGTTGGACCATCAACAATGTTGACGACGAGCGCGTTGATATGACTCCTTTGCTGGATGCCATCATCAAATATGTGCCTGCTCCTGTTCACCGCGAAGGTCCTGTGCAGGTGCAGATCGCGACCCTTGATTACTCCAACTTTGTCGGCCGTATCGGTATCGGCCGCGTCTACCGCGGCGACCTGGATCTGAGCAAACCTCTCTCTCTCATCAAACGCGACGGAACCACCGTCCCTGCTCAGGTGAAACAGCTCTTTGTCTTTGAAGGTCTGGGCAGACGGGAAGTGAGAAATGTCCAGTGCGGCGATTTGTGCGCCATTGTGGGTATGGCAGGGATCGATATCTCTGATACCATCTGCGATGCGGAGCATCCTGAGCAGATGCCCCAGATCGCCATTGATGAACCCACCATCTCCATGATGTTCCGGATCAATGACTCCCCCTTCTTCGGCCGTGAAGGTAAATATGTGAGCAGCCGCCAGCTGCGGGAGCGCCTTTTCAACGAAACCGAGCGCGACGTGGCTCTGAGAGTTGAAGAGACCGCCACCGGTGACGCTTTCAAAGTTTCAGGACGCGGTGTGCTGCACCTTGCCATCCTCATTGAAACCATGCGCCGGGAGGGCTATGAACTTGCCGTCGCCAAACCTCAGGTCATCTGCAAGGAAATTGACGGCGTCAAGTGCGAACCTATTGAAAGACTGACCATTGACGTTCCCAACGATTTCGCCGGAAAGATCATTGAAATGGTGGGACTCCGCCGGGGCGAAATGATTGAAATGGAATCCCGCGGCCCCCGTCAGGTCATTGACTTCTTCATTCCCACCCGGGGACTCATCGGACTCCGCAGCCGCGCTCTGACTGCTTCTCAGGGTGAAGCGGTGGTGGCACATGTCTTTGACCACTACGAACCTTTCCGGGGCAGCATCCCCTCACGCCTCAACGGAACCATGGTCAGCATGGCTGGAGGCAAGGCTGTTGCTTTCGCCATTGACGGACTCCAGCAGCGGGGTGAATTTTTCATTGATCCCGGTGTGGACTGCTACGAAGGCATGATCGTGGGTGAACACTGCAAAGAGGGAGATCTGGTGGTGAACGTCCAGAAGGCCAAGCAGCTGACCAACATGCGCGCCGCAGGCTCCGACCGGAGTCTGAAGATCGCTCCCCCCAGACGCCTCTCTCTGGAGCAGGCTCTGGAATATATCGAAGATGATGAACTTGTGGAAGTGACTCCCCAGAACATCCGTCTGCGTAAACTCTATCTCACTGAACTTGAACGCCGCCGCCGCCGCAACGCCGCAACGGCCGCTGAAGAAGCCTGATAAACTCAAGAAATAAGGAAAAATGATGAAAAGTGTATTCGCAAAAGTGACGGCGGCACTTATCGCTGTGACCGTACTCTGTTCCTGTTCTGCCCTTGCTCCTGCAAAAGCAGCTGCGTCTGCACCTTCCAAAGCGAAAAAGGTTAAGATCGGTCTTTACATTGACAAAGGCGCCAGCGGCTGCGGCGTTTTCCATCTGGCAAGCCTCATCGCCCACTCCCCCCAGGCGGAGCTGGTGACTCTGATGGCTCAGGATATCCGTGACGGCAAACTCAAAAGTCTTGACGTCCTGGTCATGCCCGGGGGCGGCTCCACCACCCAGTGCCTCACCGTCGGACTTGAACACCACGACAAGATCAAGAACTTCATCCGTCAGGGTGGCGGTTATGTGGGAACCTGCGCCGGTATGTTCAACGTGCTTCAGATCCCCCGCCGCCTGCATCTTCTGCCTTTCAACCGTTATGCGGGTGCAGGCGGTTCAACCTCCAACGTCACCATTGAAATTTCTGAACAGGGCGCAAAAGTTCTGGGCATCAAACCGGGCATCCGCCATGTCCGCTACTCCGGCGGTCCTGTGGCTTACGCTGTGAATGACCCCAAACTTGAGGGCAAAGGTTTTTCACTTGCCACCTATAAGAGCGGTGTTGCCAAAAATCAGAAACATGCCACCAAATTCATGGGCAGTATTGCCGCTGTTTACGGAACTTTCGGCAAAGGCAAAGTGGCTGCCACAAGTTTCCACCCCGAATACGAGGAGGTCAACCACGACATCATGCTGGGCTGTTTCTATGCTGTTTCCGGCGTCAAGCTGACCCCTGTCTACCCCAAAAAGAATTTCCGCCCCATCCGTGTGGGTGTTCTTGCCACCGGTCTCAACGGTCACGGCCCCATCTGGAACATGATCGATCTTGAACGTCATCCCGACCTCGACGTCCACTATATCATGATGACCGAAATCAATAAAGGTATGCTCAGACATCTGGATTATCTGGTCATGGCCCACGCTGACGGCGCGGTGATCAAAAAGTATATGACCATGCCTTACAGCAAAGCCAAACTCACCGAATTTGTGAATAACGGCGGTGTCATCCTTGCCGCCGGCAACGCTGCCGACGCCGTTCCCAACCACAAGAACGTGAAAAAACTTCCTGCCAAAGTGGACTTCAAGAAGTATATCCTTGACTGAATGAGGAAAACAGGCCATGGACTCTCAGCTTTTTGTGGGAACTTCTTGTGTGGACATCACTCCCTCCACTCTGCCGGTCATCACCGACGGTATGGGGGGATGTGTTGCAAAATCTGTGGAATCCAATCTGGAGATCCGCGCGTTCACCTTTGCAAAAGGGAAAAAGGCTTTTACTCTTCTTACCTGTGACCTGCTTCACTTTTACGAAGAGACCATTGCCGCCGCCCGTGAACTCATTCGTCCTGAAGCCATGAAACAGTGGGAGGAATGGGATTTTTTTCTCGCTGCCAGTCATACCCACTGGGGGCCTGTGCTGCACTCCTGCAACGCCAAAGTCCCCGCCAATAAAGAGTACGGGGAGTTTTTCATTTCCAAGGCTTTTGAAGCTGCCAAAGGAACTTTTGACACCATGGAGTGTGTCTCTATGGAACTGGGCAGAACTCAGTGCCGTATGAACATCAACCGCCGTGCCATCGTCAATGGTGTTTCTTTCATGCAACCTGTGTATCCTGAATACACCTTTGCCTCAGTGGATCGCCCTGTGGATCACGAAGTTGTGGTCGCCTCTTTTAAACGCGCCGACGGCAGTTACAAAGGGATCCTTGTCAACTGGAACTGTCATCCCATCTGTTTCCCCATTGCATACGATGCCATCAGCTCCTGCTTTGCCGGCAGAACCATGAAGCTCCTCATGGAAAAATACAAGTGTGTCTGCGGCTATACCAACGGCGCTCTGGGGGATGCCGCTCCGCTTCTGGGGCTGAAAGGCGCAGAGTCCCGTGATATGGTCGCCAACGATCTTTTTGCGAAAACGGCAGCGCTTCTTGACAACGGCACAATGGAGAAAAACGACTGTTCCGTCTTTGAAACGGATTTCTGGGAAATGGAGATCAAAACCTATCCTGAAGGGATGGTTTACTGTTTCAAGGAGTTCTGGGGCAAAGAGAGCGCAGCCTTGTCTCTTTCACTCTTCCGCATCGGCGAGTGGGCGGCAGCCATTGTCCCGGGGGAGACCTTTGCACACTTTTCCAAAGATTTCAAAGCCCGCTCCGGAGTCAAATTCCCGCAGGTCTGTTCTCTGACCAACGGATGTTTCGGCTACATGGTGCCCCGGGATGAATTTCAATACGGAGGGTACGAACCCTCTGTCACCATGTGTGCGCCGGGTGAGCCGGAAAGGATCTTTGATTCCTATGTTGAGCGTATGAAAAAATAAGCTCTGAACTCCCGAAAAACGGTGCGGAACGCAACAGTTCCGGCACCTTTTTTTTTGCTCTGTTTCCGATTAAGGAAGAACGGTAAAAGGGGGCGAAAATTATTTTTTGCTGATGACAGCGAGAACTTCCACATTCATGCTGCCGGGGAAAAAGTCAAAGGGGATCAGCTTTTCAATGGTGCATCCGTTCGCCTGATAGATCTGCATGGAAGGAACTATTTCATCGGCACCGCAGAATAAATGGAGGATCTTCCCCGGACGGCGGGCAATAAGTGTTTCCAGCACTCCGGAAGCGCATCCTTTCCGGGGCGGGTCAAGGAGTATGCACTCCTTTTTCCCTCTGAGAGGGGGCAGTTTGCCCTTTAAACCGTCGGCGGTGATGGACAAGGCTTCGTAGTGAAAGTTTTTATCCGGATAATGAAAGAGAGCATTGGATTTTGCCGCTTTAATGGCTTCCCCTGAAAGCTCGGCTCCCCAGACGGAATTTAATTTTTCCCCCAGCGCCAGAGACCAGAGACCGTAACCGCAGTACAGGTCGATGAGAGATGTTTCATTATTGGGGAGCAGGTATTTTTCCAACTCCTGCAAAAAGACCGGAATAATGGATTCGTTGATTTGAGAGAAGACCGTCGGCGGATAGAGTAATTTTTTATTTTCCAGTTTCAAAGCCAGATATTCAGGGCCGCAGAGTTTTTTGAACGCCACCCCTTTTTCGGGGCGTTCCGCCTCAAGGTAGTAGTCTGAGGAGCTTTCATCCAGATAAATGAAGGCGCTCCGCAGCGGCGGAATAGTTGCCACGGCTTCATCGGCAACGGCACGGAGTGTGCGGACAATGCTGCCGCTGAGACGCTTTACGTTGAAGATGAGGGTGTGTTCTGTGTAACTCCCCCTGAGGATCACATAATTGAGGGCTGCCGCCGCCTCTCTGTTGCAGGGAAAGGAAAGTTTTTTGTGACAGAAATCATAAATATGCTGATGTTCCGGAGCTTCAAGCACAGAGCTGGAGACCTGCGTTTTATCATGTTTTTTACCCATGTGAAAGAAAAGTTTTCCCTCTGCACAGGTGACTCTTCTTTTGCCCGTTGTGCGGTAATTGCGGGGAAGAGGCGAGGGGAGGAGTCCGGCAAGGGGAGCTTTGATCTTTCCCTCTTTCAAAAGTGCTTTCAGAGCCTTGTTTTTCAGTTCCAACTCCTGATCATAAGGAATAAGTGCCAGAGACTCCGGTGAATGGATATTGATTTTGGTATCTCCTGTTTTCTCAGGGAAAAATTCAGCAAAACGCATGATTACTCCAAATAAAAATTAATAAATTATTTTCTGCCCTGAGAGGGGCAGTCCTGAAGCTCCAGCGCACAGGATTTGAAACTGCATCTCCACTTGGGTTCGGAAAGCATCTCTGAAGTTTTCGCCCGTGGAGTTCCTCCGGCGTATCAGAAGGGCGCAGGCCACATTCATGATATATCTCCCTTTTTTATATTTTCCGCACTGTTTTGCGGCAGAGGGGGCGTATAAATGATCCCTGAAATGAGCGCCGTCAGAGGAGCGGTCAGTACAAGGGCGAAACTGCCGATAAGAGTTTTGACCGCTTCTGAGGCGACCAGAGGGTTGTCAAGGAGGAGCAGAGGGGAGTGCCCCTCCACACGGAACATCATGAGCAGTGTAAGGAATCCTGCGGAATAAGCAAGAAGCAATGTGGTGGTCATGGTTCCCACCACACTGCGCCCCATACGCATTCCGGAGCGTATAAGTTCCCGGCGGGGGAGAGCCGGGTTGTGCCGCACGATCTCTTCAATGCCTGAGGCGATATCCATGGCAAGATCCATGACGGCGCCGGAGGCACCCAGTATGAGAGTCCCCGCAAAGAGCCGCTGGAGATTGAGGAAATCGTACCCTGAATAATAAAGTGTCTGGCAATAGGGCATGACGGCGCCGTTGATCTTGATGAGATGGACAAAAAGAGAACTCAGCATCAATCCGGTAAGGACTCCTGCCATGGAGCCCAGAAAAGCCGCCGTTCCTTTGCGTGTGAATCCCGCCACAAGAAAGATGATGGAAAAGGTGAGGATCAGAGTTGTCAACGCGATGACCGCCTCAGGAGCCCATCCGGCAAGGGTTGCCGGAATAACCGCTTTCCAGATGACGATAAAGCTGAAAATAAAGCTCAATATGGCTTTGATCCCTACCCATGAGCCGAAGATGACGAGAAAGACGCAAAACACTGCCCCGAGGATCCAGATCCAGAAGGAGCGGTGATGATCCCTTGCCTGCAGCACGGTGTCAGGTAAGGGATCTGAAACGGGCATATTGACTGTGATGATGTCGTTTACTTTGAACTCCTTATCCAGCTCCATCTGGGCGCGCAGTTCATTGTTGGCGCGGAATTTTCTGCCCCGGTGTTTCCCTGACAGGATCTCCACTTCAAGCCTCTGGGAGCCGAATTTCAAAAGCCCGTGAAGCTCCACAGCACTGTCATCAACGCTTACGACCCGGGCGCGGCAGACTGAAAACTCCCCTTTGTTCATAACAGGGGGATCGGGTAAAAAAAGCAGTGCCGCCGATAAAAGGCAGGTCACTGCTATTGCAATCAGGTGTTGGGAAAACTCTTTTTTCATTTCAAAAGAGATTTGAGGATATTGGCAATGTCGGTATTATCAATAAATCCGGAAAAACGCTTTGCCTGAACTCCTGTGGCGGTGGTCAGCACCGGGAGCGCCGTGTGGGCGCCGGTGGTCCAGCCGATACCGGCTTTCTGGTTCATGATGAGCTTGAGTGCACCGGGGAGACGGTTCTTCTGGAAAGCTTCTTCAAGAGCTTTCTTTTGCTCGGCAGAAAGCGCCATAGGCTCCTTTTTGGGATCGCCGGTGAACTGAAATCCGAAATAACGGGTCACCATTTTCTGGAAATCAGCGTATGAAAAATCTTTTTTTGCCTTGCGGGCATCTTTGAGCAAACTTCTGAACTTGCTGATGGAAACTTTCTGATGGGCAAGACGATCCATATACATTGCGTAGCCGGAACCGGCAAAACCCATGGTCATACCCCCTGTTTCATGGTCGCCTGTGACCACGATCAAAGTATCCTGAGGATGCTTTTTCATGAACTTGACAGCCTCTTTCACCGCATCATCAAGAGCCAGCACTTCTCTCAAATTGGACGCCGCTTCGTTCCCGTGACCGTAACTGTCAATGGTTCCCCCCTCAACCATGAGGAAAAAGCCCTTCTCATTTTTCAGCAGTTCCAGACCTTTGGCGGTCATCTCTGCCAGAGTAATATCCTCTTTGCCGGCGTCAATGGCGGCGGAGATCCTGCCGGGAGCGCCGGAGTAGAGGATCTTGCCGCTTCCCGGTTTCAAAGCCATGAAGGCTTTTTTCTCTTTCAAAACCTTGTATCCTTTTTTGGCGGCAAGGTCATAAATGTTGGGGAGATTGGGCGCGGGATCGCCTTTTTTGGCAGGCTTCCCTGTGGGGGAGGCAACGCCGCCCCCTGCGAAGTAATCAAAGTTGGAGTTCACCAGATCAAGCCCCAGTTCATAGTACTGGCTGCGTGAAATGCGGTGTCCGTAGAAGCTGGCAGGGGTGGCGTGATTGATGGTCACGGTGGTAACGATCCCCACCTTGTAGTTTTTCTTTTTGGCAAGTTCTGCCACAGATTCAAAGCGGATCTTGCCGTCGGGACTGACACCGATCCTGCCGTTGGCAGTTTTGGTGCCGCAGGCGATGGCTGTTCCTGCCGCTGCCGAATCTGTCACCAGAGAGCTGGTGGAGACGGTACGGGTGGAGGCATGGAAAGGAAAGTGGTTGATAACAAGTTCCCCTTTTCCGGTTTTCCGTGAGAACTCCTCAGCCATCATCCGCTGGGGAGTTGACATGCCGTCACCGATGAAAAGAATGATGTACTTGGGGAGCTTTTCCCCGGCACTCAAAACAACAGCACAGATCAGTAGAAAAAACAGGAACAGCTTTTTCATGTTGAATATCCTTTATTTTCCGGGTTTCCAGGAGTCTTTCAAAGTGACAGTCCGGTTGAAGACCTGCTTGCCCTCTTTGGAGTCAGGATCACAGCAGAAGTAACCGATACGCTCAAACTGGACCGCTTCACCGGGTTTGATATCGCCCAGAGCGGGTTCAAGATAGCCGGTGATGACCTTGAGAGAGTCGGGATTGAGCTGGGTCAGGAAATCCACGCCGTCGGCGCCGGGAGCCTGAACGGTGAAAAGTTTGTCATAAAGACGCACTTCAGCTTCAACTGCGGAGTCCGCAGAGACCCAGTGGATCGTGCCTTTGACTTTGCGTCCGTCGGGAGCGTTGCCGCCCCGGGTTTCGGGGGCAAAGGTACATTTGAGTTCAATGACTTCGCCGTTGGCATCGGTGACGTACTCTTCGCATTTGATAAAGTATCCGTAGCGCAGACGCACCTCTTTGCCGGGGGCAAGGCGGAAATATCCTTTGGGAGGCTCCACCATGAAGTCGCTCTTTTCAATGTAAAGGGTCTTGCCGAAGGGGATCTTGCGGGAACCGGCGGCAGGATCTTCAGGGTTGTTCACCGCATCCAGATCGGCGATGCCCTCTTCAGGATAGTTGGTGATGGTCACTTTCAGGGGATCCAGAACTCCCAGATAACGGCGGCAGCGGGCGTTGAGGACTTCTCTTGTGCAGTAGTCAAGCACAGCGGAGTCGGTGATGCCGTCCACCTTGGTGATACCCACCATGGCGCAGAAGTTGCGGATCGCTTCGGCGGGCACGCCCCGGCGGCGGAGTCCGCAGATGGTGGGCATACGGGGATCGTCCCAGTTGGAAACGTGCTTTTCAGAGACCAGCTGGAGCAGCTTGCGCTTGCTCATGACCGTGTCGGTGATGTTCAGACGTGAAAATTCGATCTGGCGGGGACGGTTGTTCACCTCGTAGCCCTGAGAGTCAAGGACCCAGTCGTAAAGGGGACGGTGGACCTCAAACTCAAGGGTGCAGAGAGAGTGGGTCACACCCTCAAAGGCATCCTCAAGGGGGTGGGCGTAGTCATACATGGGGTAGATGCACCACTTGTCGCCGTGGCGGAAGTGATGGGCACGGCGGATACGGTAGAGTGCAGGGTCGCGCATGTGGATGTTGGGGGAACTCAGATCGATCCGGGCGCGCAAGACCATGGCGCCGTCTTCAAATTCGCCGTTCCGCATCCGGGTGAAAAGGTCAAGGTTTTCCTCAATGGAGCGCTGTCTGCCGGGAGGTTCAGTGCCGGGACGGGTGGAGTCACCGCGGTATTTTTCCCACTCATCGGCGCTGAGGTCGCAGACATAGGCAAGACCTTTTTTGATCAGTTCCACGGCGCACTCGTACATTTTCTCAAAGTAGTCGCTGGCGTAATAGATACGCTCTTCGGGATCAAATCCCAGCCACTTGATATCGTTGATGATGGACTCCATGTACTCTGTGCTCTCTTTGGTGGGATTGGTGTCATCAAAGCGCAGATTGCAGATGCCGTTGTACTCTTTGGCAACGCCGAAGTCCAGACAGATCGCTTTGGCGTGACCGATGTGGAGATAGCCGTTGGGTTCAGGCGGGAAACGGGTGACGATCTTACCGTCATTTTTATTG
>JAGBWB010000013.1 GCA_017629975.1 Lentisphaeria bacterium | reverse complement strand
TTTATATACTCCTGTTTGCTCATAGGCGTGGGCAGCGAGGCGATCCGGAGTCCTTTTTCCGCATCGCCGTACAAAAGGTCTATGGCATTGAGCACAAGGTATTTGACAGAATCAACGTATGCGGCCTTTTTATCCGCCGCAAGAAAGGTGTCGGTATGGGCGCTCCCCTCAAAGCCTCTGAAGTAGGCGTGAAGAGAGGGACGGATCATGCTGACATCACCCATGTCTGTGGATGAAGGACGGTAGATCCCCCGTGTAAAGGGGGCATCAGGAGCAACCAGACGGACGTTTTCTTCATGGAGCGCATCAAAGTCGCTGTAAGGCACAAGGGGCATGAATCCGAAGATGTTCTGCACCTCGCTTTCACCGCCGAAAGCAATGGCGGCGGCGCGGACGCAGCGGTCCACTTTGGCGGAGGCATCTTCAATGGCCTCAGGGGAACCGGCGCGGACCTGCAAGGTGAAAACAGTGCTGTCAGGGACAACGTTCACCGCTTCGCCCCCCTCCGGAATGTATCCGTGGATCCGCACATGATCTTCATCCCGGAATGTATCCCGCTGGGCGTCGATCATCGCCATGGCACAGCGCATCATGGAAATGGCATTGATCCCCCGCTCAGGGTAGGCGCCTGCGTGGGCGGATCTGCCCTTGAAGATCAGACGCTTCATCACAAACCCGTTGAAGCCGGAGGGTGTGAAGTTGGCGCTCCCGGCGTGGAGCATCATGGCAAGGTCGATGTCATCAAAGACCCCCTCGGCGATCATCTGGGATTTTCCGCCGAAAAACTCAAGTTTTCCCTGGCGCACAAGGGAGGCGATGTAGGGTTGATCCTGACACTCTTCCGAGGGCGTCCCTACGAAAGCAAGAGTGCCTGACAGGTGCTGAAGTATCTCAGGCGCTGTAAGATATGCCGCTGCGTGAAGCATGGCGTTGAATGCCGCATGGTGTCCGCAGGCGTGAGCGGCATGGGTGGCGGGATCTGCAAAGGCATGATTTGGAACGATGAGACCATCCAGTTCGCCGAGGATCCCCAGAGTCGGTCCGGGTCTGCCGGTGGCGGCGTCGGCGCGGAATCCGGTTATGGCAAGGCCTTTTTTGACTTTCAGTCCCAGACCTTCAAGGTGTTCAACGGCAAAAGCTGCGGTCCGGTTTTCCTTGTATGAAAGTTCCGGCATCCGCAAAAGTTTTTCACCTGAAGCGATGATTTTCTCCTGATCCCGGTCAATAAGCTGACATACAAGACTTTTCAGTTCACTCTTATCCACAATTTGACTCCATTTTTTATAACTTCAAATAAGATAGCATCAGTTTCTTTAATTTGCAACCTTAAAAAAGGCGGTGGCAGTAGGTATTTGAACTATTTTTTTAAATCGGCTCTTGAGTTTTGCCCTTTGCGGGTGTATCTTATGTTGCGTCAACCTTTATCAATTTTAACATATGGAGAATTGGAATTATGTATCTCGGACGTATCGTTGCCATCGGAATGACCAAATCCGGACGCGCCGGAGCCTTTTACCGGGTTTCCTCCCGTTCTTTCCCCAACCGCATGGCGGTGCTTCAGGGAGACAAAGTGGCTATTCTGCCCCGCCCCGGTTTTGAAGGGGATCTGGCGAAGAACCCCTATATCAGCTATAACTGCGTCCGTATTGCCGGTGAATACGCCGTTGTTTCCAACGGTTCCCAGACCGACCCCATCGCTGAAAAGATCGCCGCCGGAATGCCTGTCCGCGATGCTTTCACTCTGGGACTGCTGGCTCTGGACTATGAAAAAGACTCTCTGGATACCCCCCGTATCGTGGCGGCAGTGAGCCGTCTGCGGCCCGTGGGCTATCTGGGTATCATCCGCAAGGATGCCGTCCTTGTCCGTGAGTTTGAACTCAAACCCGGCGAACTGCGTTACATTTCCACCTATGAATGCAACAAACCTGCCGACGATCAGATGACCAGTGACTTTGACGCCGCCTGCGAAGAGTGCTGCGTCAACTATGTGATCGACGGCGGCATCTTTGCTGAATTTTCCAACCCTGTCACCTCTGCGGCGGCTCTCGCTACCGCCGACGGCTCCGAGTTCGCTCTGGGCGTCAAAGTGGTTGAATAAGGAACACTTCTCGTCTTTCATCTGATTTGAAAGAAACACAAAAGGGCTGCGGCATGAAACCGCAGCCTTTTTTCATCCGTTGAATCCGGCCCTTATCTGCCCAACAATTTCAGTCTCTGAACTGCCTGAGCATGATTTTGAGCCGCCGCTTTCCGATACCACTTGACAGCTTCATCAATGTTTTTGTTCACGCCTATGCCGTACTCGTAGCAAATCCCCAAGTTGGTTTGAGCCACAGCGAATTCTTGTTTCGCCGCTTTTTTGAACAGTTCCACAGCTTTGGAAACATCTTTTTTCACGCCTATGCCATACCTGTAGCAATACCCCAAGCTGTTTTGAGCAGCAGCATCTTCTTGTTTCGCCGCTTTTTGGTACAGTTCTGCGGCTTTGTAAACATCTTTTTCCACGCCTTGACCATTAAAAAAGCAATGCCCCAAGTTGTATTGAGCCTTAGCGAATTCTTGTTTCGCCGCTTTTTTGAACAGTTCTACGGCTTTGAAAACATCTTTTTCCACGCCTTGACCATTAAAATAGCAATACCCCAAGCTGGTTTGAGCCTTAGCGAATTCTTGTTTCGCCGCTTTTTGGTACCATTTGACAGCTTCGAAATAGTTTTTATTGACTCCTTTGATTCCTTTGTGATAGCAACGCCCCAGTTGGTATTGAGCTTCTGCATTGCCTTGTTCTGCTTTGTGACGGTAGAGTTTTTCTGCTACGGTAATATAAACAGGCGTTTGGGGCTGTACCGCAGGGGATGGCGGGAGGACAGCGGGATTGTGGAAATTTTCTGACCTGTCGTATACATAATAAACGACACACCCCAATATTGCCAAAAGTATTGACAGAACGGCAATTTTGAAGGTTTTGTCCCAAGTCTTTTCCTGAAGAGCAGAGACCGACGTTGCCGAGGAGAAGTTGTTTCCCTCCGGCAGAGGGGGCGGTACCTGAGCTCCCCAATTGGGGAAGAGAGGGATCGTATCCCACAAAACGGTGTTACCCATTAGAGAAATGTTCTGTTCTTGCCCGGCGTGGATGAGAGCTCTGATCCTTTGGTTCAGTTGAATCTGGAACGACGTGAAATTTGTTACAGGATTTTGAGGCGCCTGCAATATGTCAAGCATTGCTTGAGTAAAAACTCCATGATGGTCAAGCTCAAAGGCCTGTTCCCCGGTACTGCATGAATTGATGATTAACGGAGGTAATCCTTGAGCGTCTTCTTTGATACAGACCTCCAATGCAAGGTCACGGCTCTCGGGACAGGCATAGTTCAAATTGCGTGCACCGATAAGATTGGAACGGCAGCAGTCAAGAATAAACAGCCGGTTGACACCTTCACTGGAAGATTCACTGAGAAGAGCGGAAACTGTAACAGATCCTATGCCCAACAAATGCTCCCCGGGGTAGCCGGTAGGGCCGATCAGATAGTGCGCATTGTGATATTCCACGCCGTGACCAGCAAAATAAAAGACAAAAAGATCCCCCTGTCTAAATTTTTCGCGTATGCCGCGGACAGTTTTAATTATTTTACCGCAATGAGCATCTTTATCGCAAAGACAGGTAACTTCAAATCCATTTTTCCTGAAATAACCGCTCAAAGCCTTGGCATCGGAACAGGAACAGTTCAAATTAACAATGCCGTTTTCATACCTATCAACCCCGACAAACACCCCGTAACGCGCCATAAGCTTTTTCCAACTCCTTTATACAGATTAAGTAATTTCTTAAATCAAAAATAATGTAGCATAACACCCGAAAATATGCAAGCAAAAACAGTTTTAACAATATAGAATGCAGTTTACACAAGTTTCTTACAACGGCTTTGCAAAATATTTGCGCAAAGATCACTGGACGGCGCACCAATTATGTCAGATAAGTCCGACAGGTCCGACCCGTCTTCGCTCCGCCGTGGCAGGAAAGGCTCCGCACCAGACACTCTGGCACAATCAGAGTGTTTCCCGGTACTGAGAGGATGGGGAATCGATCAAAATTTGGGTTGCGAGTGATTTCACGGGGGGGAAGAGGCTCCGGCGGAGGTGATACAGCGTTTATTTTGACAAAAGCACCCCCAGAGACAGTCTCCGGCTGATCTCTGGGGGCGCTTGGTTGCTCGGGATTCACTCCATTTGCGCCGACATGAGTCGGCGCGCCCGCTGCGAAATACCGCAACGGCTTATTTTTCCTCCCAAGCCTTGTTTCCCCAGATGCCGTGAGGTCCCCAGACGGGTTCGCAGCCCCGTTCAGCGGCAAGACGGCAGGCTTCTTCCACCCGGTCAAGGTGATCGGGAATATAGTTGAAGTAATCAGGGAAGCTGTACTGCTCGTGGGTCATCAGTCCCACCACATCCTGATCGGCGGGAAGTTTTGCAAAGATTTTGTTGATGGAGTCGATATTATTGTAGTTGCAGCAGAGGATATTGGTTCCCAGCAGAATGTCATATTTGCGGTCGTACAACATGCGTCCGCCCCTCATAAGGTAGCAGGCAACATCCTTTTCATAGTGATAACCGATATCGGTGACTGCCACGGTGTGGGCTTTTTCGGTGACGCTGACGATGCTGCCGAGATAACCGCCGGTGAGACAGCGGGTGCCGCGCTCCTGAAGAACATGGAAATTTTCAGGATTGGTCATCGCCCAGTGGATCACCATGGGCGGAGTGAAACACTCAGGACCCGCAAAGCGGCAGACTTCGTTGTAGATCAGGTCATAATCCGCCGCAAGAGTTGCCCCGTCTGAATGCTGGTAGGGACGGTCGGGAAACTCGCTTTTTGCGTGGAACGAAAGCTGGAGCCACTCTTTATTGGCTTGAAACTCCTCTTTGTAATCCTCAGGAACATCCGCAAGGGTGAAGTCCTTGTGGTGGTCGTCGGCGTAAAAGAGGTTCAGCAGGAACTTTGAATTGTATTGATCGTGGATCTTTTTCAGGCGTCCCAGGAACATGGTATCAAAGATGGAGGCCGGTTTCTGCTGAGTGATGTCACGCAGGAAGAAACAGCAGTCATCAAAGAAAAAGTAACAGCGCTTATAGGATTTTTTATCCCACATGACTGTGATGGTGAGTTTTCTTTCACCGAAATAATCTGAGGCGGCGGCAGTGATCTTGTTGATCTTCTGAGTCAGACGCACAGAGGCGGAAAACTGACGGTCAAAACGTTCTGCCGGAACGCCGTTGACGGTG
>JAGBWB010000177.1 GCA_017629975.1 Lentisphaeria bacterium | reverse complement strand
CTTTGCCAGAGGCAGCGCTATTTTTGTTCCGGCGGGGAGATGACCATGAAAATACTTTGGCTGCTGACAGCTCTTGTACTGATCCCCCTGAGCGGTTTTGCCGGAGAAAAGAAAGTTCTGCACCGGCAGGCTGCCCTTGAGATGATGCAGGCAAGCGGCGTTCCTCAAATGCTGGAACGCGCCTTTGCCGCTCAGCTTGAAAGCCAGTTCAAGGCTTTGCCTGAATTGGAAAAGATCCGTCCTCAGCTGACGGCATTTTACCGCAAGGCTTTCGCTTTCAAAGAGCTGGAAAACGATTTGTGCGCCTTGTATATGAAACATTATACCTGTGAAGAGTTACAGCAGATCACCGCTTTTTTCAAAACTCCGGCAGGCAGAAAAAAGGCGAAAGTGGATGGAACACTCAGCACTGAATTGAGCGCCCTGTTTCTGCGCCGTTCCGGAGAAAAAATGGCTGAACTCCAGAAACTTCTTCAGCAACTGACAAAGGAATAAATTATGGCAAGTGAACTTCTTTTTGCTCCCTATGCACCCAAAAGTATGGCGCCCGATCAATGCATCGGTGCCAAATTTGACCGTCTGCTTGAGGCGTTTGAGCTGAAAAAAAGCGTTGAAAACCGCCGGGTCGTGATCAAGATGCACCTGGGGGGCGGCAATGGATTTTCCACCATCCACCCCTTTTTCGTCCGCAAACTTGTGAAAGCTCTCAAAGCCGCAGGCGCTGAAAGCATCTTTATCACCGACCTTAAACGGGATGTGGCAACCGCCATTGACCGGGGCTACACCGAAGAGGTGTGCGGCTGCCCCATTCTGCCTGTGTGCGGTGCGGATGAGTCTGAATTTGTCTCTTTCCCTGTTGAGCCGCCTTTCAAGACCATGGATAAAATTGAACTTTCAAAACCCATTCTTGATTCTGATGTGCTGCTTGACTTTTCACATGTCAAGGGGCACGGCGTCTGCGGATTCGGCGGAGCTTCAAAGAATCTTTCCATGGGCGCTGTGACCAACGCCATGCGGCAGCTGCTCCACGCTCAGGAGGGGGGACTTGAGTGGGACGATGCCAAATGCAGCCGCTGCAACAAATGTGTCAACAACTGTCCTGATAAGGCGATGACCTTTAAGGATGGAAAACTCAAGATATTCTTTCACAATTGCAAATACTGCCGTCACTGTATGCTGATCTGTCCTCAGCAGGCGATCCGGATCGACCGCGGACACTATGTGGATTTTCAGCAGGCGATGGCTATGACCACTGCCAAACTGCTGACCCATTTTTCCGGGCGTCAGCTTTATATCAACATGCTCATGGATATCACCCTTTTCTGCGATTGCTGGGGCATGACGACTCCGGCACTGGTTCCGGATATCGGTATCCTTGCGGGCTGGGATATCGTTGCCATTGAACAGGCATCCCTTGATCTCATCGGAAAAGCCCCCTTTATGAAAGAGGCCCTGCCTCCCGGATGGAAGTACGATGATGATGACTCCAAACATCTCTTTGAAAGACTCCATGGCAAGAATCCCTATGCTGTGGTCAGGCTTCTTGAAGAGATGGGAATGGGAACAAGTTCTTACTCTTTGCGCGAGATCAATTGATTTTATACATTACATAATGAAAGGAACACTACTATGAAAACCATCAAGATCCAGCAGCTCAGCGTTGAAAAATTCCATCGTTACGGAACCTATGCCAGGATGATCGACCCTGCAAGCGATGCCACCGGTCCCAAGGATGCGGAAATCGTCTTCTTCAGGGATATGGTGCAGCAGACTCTTTCTGACTCCCCCTCTTTTTCAACCTGTTTCATGCGTCCCCGGCCCATGGTCATCAATGTGGGCGAATACCATGATTTCACTTGCGAAGTGAGTATGCCCCTTGACAACGATGCCATCGTCTGGGTCGCCCCCGCAGGAGCAGGGGAAGAGGTGCCTGTGGATGATATTGAAGTCTTCTATGTGCCTCAGGGAACATTGCTTTCTCTGCGTCCCGGTGTCTGGCATCACGCCGCATTCACTCCCAATGATAAAAATGTCAGCGTCATGATCGTGCTTCCTGAGCGCTGCTATATGACCGATTGCCACGTTGCCGAGATCCCTGCTGAGAAACAGCTGGAGATCGTCTTCTGATGATCTGGGAAAATCCTTATAATCGATCTCCCCGTCAGGCTCTGCTGGACATTTCAGGGGACTGGGCACCCATCCGTCATTACGGCGAGCTGATGGAGTCCGATCCTCTGAGTGTCTACGGTGATCTGCTGCCTGATTTGCGTAAGGCGGATTGGAGGATCACCAACCTTGAAGCTCCTCTGACTCCGGGAAAACTCATTGTGAAAAGCGGCGCCGCCTTTCATGGGGAAGTCACCCGTCTGCCTGCTTTGACAGAAATTCCCTTTGATGCCGTTACGCTGGGCAACAATCATACCTTTGACTGCGGTGTTGAGGGCTTTCAGAAGACTCTTGAGCTCCTCAATAAAAATAATATCGCATACTGCGGCGCAGGAATGAATAAGAGCGAGGCTCTGAAAGCTCTTGAAGCTGAAGTGAAAAATGTGAAGATCGCCATCTTCAATATTTCCGAGGGTGAAGACCGTATGGCGGCAGGGGAAAACACCCCCGGTGTCGCCGGATGGGAAATCGAAGCCATGGAAAGTGCCATCTGGCAGGCGCGGGAAAAGTTCCATGCCGTCATCGTCATCGTGCATTGCGGATTGGAATATGTTCCCACGCCGCCCCCCTATGTCTACGACTGCTTTGACCGCCTTGCCGCCGCCGGAGCTGATCTGGTGGTGGGGCATCACCCCCATGTCCCCCAGGGAATGACCTTTCTTCACGGAAAACCAGTGTTTTTCAGCCTCGGCAACTTTATCTTCTACCAGCCCAATCAGCTTGCTTACCGGAAACTCGGATACCATCTCCATGTGGGCGTCAACGAAAAAGGGATCTCTTCTGTTGAAGTCCTTCCCTATCAGCTCACAGAAGAGGGGGCAAGACGCTTTGATCCGGTGCAGTTTGACGGGATCCTCAATGCCATTTCCGGATGTCTGGAAAAAAGAGAATCCGTGGTTGAGGCCTGGAACGGCTTTTTGAGCTACTACGGCGTTGAAGGATACATGGATGAGCTGCAGCGGATCCTCAATGAGATGAGAGCTGATGCCGGAAAGGGAGCTGCCATGCTCCGCAACCGGGTCATGACTTTGCAGCACCTTCACCATTGGAACGACGGTCTGACCCGGATCGTTGACGGCGAGATCGGGAAAGCGCCGGAGTGGGCAAAGAAACTGGCTGAGATCTATTTTACAACTGAGGTGGAAAAGTGAGGATCGCCGTTTGCGACTCCGGACTGGGCGGACTTGATATTGCCGCCCGGCTCTGGGCAAAAGGAGGAACAGGCGAATTGATCTATTTCAACGTCTGGCCCGAAGTTGACCGGGGATTCGGCAAGATGAGTCCTGAAGAAAGGGTTCAGGTCTGGGAACGCGCCTTTGACGGCATAATGGAATACGCCCCTGATTTGCTGGTCATCGGCTGCAATACGTTGTCAGTGGTTCACCGCAGAAGCGGGCGTGCCGGTGATCCGCGCTGCCCTGTGCTGGATATTGTGGATGCCGCCGTTGATGTGTGCGGCACCTTTCTGCGGAACGAACCGGAAAAGAAACTGCTGATCCTGGGAACTGCCGAAACGGTCAACTCCGGCTGTTACAGAAATATGCTCATAGAATCAGGGATCTCCCCGGAACGTATTGCGGGACTCCCTTTGCCGGGACTGGCGACTTTGATCGAACAGGCGCCTTTTTCTGCTGAAGTGGAAGAGCGCATTGCATCCGGATATGCTGAAATCACTGCTTCAACGGCGGATTTAAGCAGTTATGCACTGGCGCTTTGCTGTACCCATTTCGGATATGTTTCCCCTGCATGGCAGAAAATATTCAAACCGGCAGCGCTGCTGAACCCCAATGAAAATATCCTGAAAGATCTTTCTTTCCCGGCAGGGGAGGGGGGGATAAAGGTGACTTTCATTTCCAAGATCCCGTTGAATGAAAGCAAGATCGCCGCTATGAAAGGACTTTTTTCTTCAGCGCCTCCCGTGGCGGAGGCTCTTGAGAACTATCTGTTTACTCCCGGTCTTTACAAAGTCCGGTGAGATCCGGCAGGCGCCGGGAAAATAAATTGCTTTACGGCAATATGGCTCTCCGGAAAAGGAGCAAAGGGGAAAAAACGTGTAAATTATTGCAAAAAAACTTGATATTTCAGTGAAATGGTGGTATATTTTCCATCATGTATACTTACGGAACAATTTTGCTTGGTGAGCGGCTGCTTCTGCTCAGTCTCCGACTGTGCGGCGCGGCCGTGTCGTCATGTTGATGATGGTTCCTTTTGCAGAACATCGGTTCCGGAGTTTCCGATATACGGTCGCGGTAAATAAAACTGCTCCTCATAGTTAATCAGGTTTTGTTTGTTTCAGTTTACATATTATAAGGAAGATGTTCAAGATGAACCCTAAATATACTTATCCCGCAGCCGTGGCAATTGAGAACCGCCAGTGGCCTGACCGCGTTTTTACCGTACCTCCCGTCTGGACCTCCGTTGACTTGCGCGACGGAAATCAGGCGTTGCCTGAACCTATGAATCCCGATCAGAAACTTGAGTATTTCAACATGCTCAAAAAAATCGGATTCAAAGAGATCGAAGTTTCCTTTCCCTCTGCCAGTGAAGACGATTTCAATTTTGTCCGCAGACTTATTGAAGAGGGACATATCCCTGAAGATGTGCGTATTTCTGTTTTGACTCAGGCGCGCAAGCATCTTATTGACCGCACCCTTGAATCACTCCGGGGCGTCCATCGCGCTATTGCACACTGCTATGTGGCGACCAGTGATCTGCACAACCGCTTTGTTTTCGGCGGTGACCGCCAGAAAGCACTCCAGATGGCGATTGACGGAACAAAGATGGTTTGCGACGCCATCGTTGCCAACGGTCTTGAAGGGCGGATCGGTTATGAGTTTTCACCTGAAGAGTTCACCGACAGCGACATTGATTATGTGGTTGAACTCTGCTGCGCCGTCCGGGATGAATGGGCAAAAATGGGACCTGTTTCCAAAGACAACTTTATTCTCAATCTCCCTGCCACTGTGGAACGGCGTCCGCCCAACCACTACGCAGATATGATCGAACTTTTCTGCCGCAAATATCCCTACTGCGACACCACCCGGATCAGTCTCCACTCCCACAACGATCAGGGATGTGCTGTGGCTGCCTCCGAATTGGCGATCCTCGCCGGTGCCGACCGGGTGGAGGGAACTGTTTTCGGTCACGGTGAAAGAACCGGAAACCTTGATATTTCCGTGCTGGCTCTGAACCTTGAATCCATGGGAATCGATACCGGACTTGATTTCAGCAATATGCCTGAGATCGTCCGTACCGTTGAGCGCAACTCCGGAATTGAGGTCCATCCCCGCCATCCTTATGCCGGTGATCTGGTCTTCACCGCCTTTTCCGGTTCCCATCAGGATGCTATCCGCAAAGGATTTGAGCGCCGCGAAGATATCAATGAATTCTTCAGCCAGGGTTGGAAAATGCCTTATCTCCATATTGATCCCGCCGATTTGGGGCGTCAGTATGAGAGATTGATCCGTATCAACAGCCAGTCCGGCAAGGGCGGTGTGGTCTATGTCCTTGAGAAGGAGTTCGGGATCTGTCCGCCCAAATCCATGCACCCCGCCATCGGAGCGGCGGTCCAGCACTATGTAGATGCTTCCGGCGGTGAGATCGACTCCAGGAAACTCCGTGAGATCTTCTATGAGAGCTTTGTCAACTGCGAAGGTATTTACCGGATGGAAAATTACAGCCGTGCCTCTGCCGGTGAACACTCCGGCGCCGGTTTTGACTGGTACATCGGTGAGGAAAAATATCAGCTCTCCGGTCAGGGCAACGGATTGCTTTCTGCTGTGGTCCGGGCGCTGAAAGCTTCAGGCAAGATGCCTTTCTTCAAGGTTGAGGATTATGCGGAGCATACCCTCGGAACTGATGCCGATGCACGCGCCATCGCTTTCGTCGGCTTGAGAGTTTCAGAAGAATCTTCTGATCTGGTTTACGGAGCAGGGGAACACACCAATATCGACAAGGCTGTTATCCACGCTTTGATTTGTGCTTTGAACCGTGCCGCTGCTGCCGGAAGACTCGGCGAGCCGGTGATGCAGTAAACTTCAGGGATTTTTCAAATGGATGAAGTGACTAAAACCAGATTCAAGGTGCTGGCGGGACTTGCCGTCATCGTGGTGCTTGTGCATCTGGTTTTGATAAAGGTTTTTGTTTTCGGCGGTACAAAAGCTGACTCCGGGAATAAAAAAGAGGCCGCAAAAGTAAAAGAGCCTCCCGTTTCCGCGCCTGCGAAACCGCGCGCTTACCGTTACTTTGTCCCCTCAAAAAATCCCCGTTTCGGAATGGCGTTGGATTACTCCGGCGCCATCCGGGGCAATCTGCCTGCCAAAGCGGTTGCCGGAAGCGCCGGTGCCCGCAGCGGTATTATCGTTGACATGGACACCCGCAAAGTTCTGTGGGAAAAGAACTCCTCCCGTCCCGTCCCGATCGCCAGCATGGCAAAGATGATGACCATGCTTCTTGTTATGGAACAACTTGAAAAGCGTGCTGATATCACAGTCAGAACGCCCGTTTCTGTGACCAAAACGGCCCGGGATGTTCCCCGGACAGGAGTGTTGTTTCTTGCCCCCGGAGAATCCTTTACCGTTCAGGAGCTGATGGTCGCAACTGCCGTCAAAAGTGCCAATGACGCAGCCACTTTGCTGGCGGAGTACTTCGGAGGCTCTGTCCCTGCCTTTGTGGGCATGATGAATACACGGGCCATGCAGTTGAAGCTGCGGAACACAAGTTTCATCAACCCCTGCGGACTGCCTGAAAATAAGCGCAACTCCATGGGCAGCGCCGCAGACATGGTGATGCTGGGCGAACAGCTGCTCCAGTATCCGCTGCTGATGCAGTGGTGTAATTTGAAGTCTGCTTCCATCAGAGACGGCAAGACCGTTTTTGTCAACACCAATAAGCTGGTCAACCCCCGCTACCCCGGCGTGGATGGACTCAAGACCGGTTACATCCGGGCGGCGGGGTCCTGTCTTACTTTCAGCGCAGTGCGGAACCAGCGCCGCATTATGGGGTGTGTCACAGGTTTCAAATCCTCCCGCGAGCGTGACCGTTTCTGCCGCCGTCTGCTGGATTGGGCATATCAGCAGCCCTGACCATCTGAAGAAAATCTTTTTTATCTGACTCCGCTTTCTGCGGAGTTTTTTTTTGTCCGGAAAAGTTGATAAAATAAAAAATCCGGAAAAGAAACGGTAAGTTCTTTTCCGGACTTGTTGCGGGAATCAGCTTTATCAGCGATAGAGAGCCTTGGTGAATCCCTTGTAATTTTCCAGATCAAAGGGCACAGTGGGAGCCGCGCCGGGAAGATCGGCACTGGAGATCAGGCGGTTTTCCTGATAGCAGCGCTTGATAAGTTCCTCCATGGGGCGGATGATCCGCAAGGTGTTGCGGTCATCATCAACAGTGATATCCACCAGCGACGCAGGCAGATCCACGATGGGAGCGGAGTCAAAGACCGCGTTGCTCACAAGAACCGCTTTAGAGGCAAGTTTCACAGTGCAGATGAAACCGTTGGGATCGTTCAGACGGTTCAGCAGACCGTTCCACACGTTTTTGCGGATCTCTCCGCCAGCGGCAGAGGCAAAACGCTCGATCTCATTGCCCTGAAGATCGGTGACGATGGTTTCCTGCTGGGTGTAGTGGATCGTTCCTTTTTCGCATTCAATGTCAGAGATGGGGCCGTCTGTTGCAGGAATGGCGTGGGAAACGTAGAAAAGGATCTCTTTTTCATCTTTAGTCAGAACCCGGATATCAGCGGTGTCGCAGCTTGAGATGGGATTGACACGGAACATGCCCGCTTCAACAGATTTTACATCTGCGGTACCTTCAAAGGTGTTGCCGGCGTAGAAAAGAAGCAGGTTCAGGTAGTGGGCGACAGCGTTGGTAAAGGGGGAGTCCAGCACAGGTTCGCCCGCTTGATTGAAGAGAGCGCCTGCCCAGCCGTTGCGGCCGTAATAGGCATTCTTCCGGGGCCAGAGAGTGTAGCATTTCAACCGTTTGACCTTGCCCAGTTTGCCGGAAAGGATCATCTCTTTGATCCGGCGGGTCTCAGGCTGGTAAATGGTCTGATAACCCACGGCGACGAACTTTCCGGCTTTTCTTGCGGCGGCTTCCATGGCTTCAGCATCGGCAAGGACGGGCGCCACGGGTTTTTCCACAAAAACATTGGCGCCTGCGGCCAGGGCGGCTTCAGTCATGGGGCGGTGAAGTGCGATGCCGGTGGGGATACAGCAGATATCCAGTTTGCCCGCATGTTTGGCAAGCATGGAGGGATAATCAGTAAAGATCTCAACATTGAGTGCTTTCAAACGTTCAAGATATTCGGGGGAAACCTGATTCTGATGGATCACGGCGGCGGCAAAATTGACTCTGCCTGCTTCGTGTTCCCGGAAGAGGTCTCCACAATGTACGGCTCCGAAGCCGGATACACCGATGACGGCTGCGTTAATCATTTTTTTTTAAACTCCTTATGTTAGTGTTTTTTAGAAAAAATCGATACATCAAGATCAAGTTTGGCGCGTTCTATCTCTTCCATGAAGGTGGGAATGCTGCCGGTGGGTTCGTATACGCCCTCAATTTTATTGTCAGCGCTCCATCCGGTCTGGCGGAATGTAAAGATATCCTGCATGGTGATGATGTCGCCTTCCATCTTGGTGATCTCGCTGATGTTGATGACTTTACGGCTTCCGTCCCTTTCACGGGAGATCTGGACCACCAGATGGATGGCCGAAGCGATCTGTTCCCGGATCGCACGCAGAGGAAGATCGAATCCTGCCATCAGAACCAGAGTTTCCAGACGGGCGAGGGCATCCCGGGGGGTGTTGGCGTGGATCGTAGTCAAACTGCCGTCATGACCGGTGTTCATCGCCTGAAGCATGTCAAGAGCTTCTCCGCCGCGGCACTCTCCCACCACGATGCGGTCAGGACGCATACGCAAACTGTTGCGGACAAGATCGCGGATGGTTATGGCACCTCTGCCCTCAATGTTGGGCGGGCGGGACTCAAGGCGGACAAGGTGTTCCTGGCGCAGCTGAAGTTCAGCGGCATCCTCAATGGTGACGATGCGCTCTCTGTTGGGCAGAAAGCTGCTCAGCACATTGAGCAGAGTGGTTTTACCGGAGCCGGTTCCGCCGGAGATAAGAATGTTTTTTCTGACCGCAACGCAGGTGGCGAGAAAACGGACCATTTCAGGGGAAATAGAACCGAAGTTCACCAGATCCTTTGCTTCAAGAGGGGTTTTTGAAAATTTCCGGATGGTGATGGAGGGCCCCACAAGTGAAAGGGGCGGGATGATGGCGTTGACACGGGAACCGTCAGGCAGACGGGCATCCACCATGGGGGAGCTTTCATCAATGCGTCTGCCCAGGGGCGCCACGATCCTTTCAATGGCAGACAGCACCTGATCGTCATCGGCAAAGGAGGCATCTGTTTTGTAGAGGACACCCTTTTTTTCCACAAAAATCTGATTGGGACCGTTGACCATGATTTCTGAAATATCATCTACGGCGATCAAAGATTCCAGAGGTCCCAGACCGATGGCTTCGTTGACCAGCTCTTTTTCAATGATGTCAATGGAAAGTCCCGCAGGGAGTTCAATGGTCAGCTGCCCCAGAATCTCCTTTGCCGCGGCAACAGCCTGTTCCCGGAGCGCCTCATTGGAAACTCCGGAAAGAGCCATCTTTTTCAAATTGAGCCGGGCAAGCATTTCAGCATGTGCCTGCCGTTTGATCTCTCTTGCCATAGGGCGGAATTGAGCAGGGATCCCGGAGATCTCAAGAAGAGGGATATCACCTTTGCTTACGGAAGAAAAGTCATCTTTCAACGCAGCTTCTCTTTTTTCTTCCCGTCTGGAAATCACAAGTTCTGCTTTACTGATCCTGATCAGATTGACCGCACCTTCAAGCTGATAGGGCTGATGGGGGTAGAGCATTGTTCCGTCGCTGAGGGTTGTTCCGTTGCTGCTGCCCATATCCATAATGGTGATGGTGCGGTCGCTGATGATCAGCTGGGCGTGGCGGCGGGAAATATCAGGGCGGGGCAGCCGGATGTGGCACTCTTCACCTGATCCGATGAGATAGGTTCCGTTGCCGAGAGAAGCGCCTGCCTCAGGGACTCCCGGCAGACGGACTGTAAGATCGGTCATTTTTACCGGATCCCCCGGCGCTCTTCACGGCGCTTGTTGTATTTGGGGATCTCTTTCTCAAGAGATTTGAAGTTGACGCTCCGCGCCTCAATGTCTTTGGAGATCCGTTCATCTTCAAAGTTTCTCAGTGAAAGTGTCAGCTTGCCTTTCTGAGAGGCGAAAATCACCATTTCCACTTCATCCGGGTAAAGCTGCAGCGTCACTGTGGAGTAGGAGCGCTGGCCGTTCATGGTATCAGAGGCGTAATTGTTGCCCCAGCGGTTTCCCACAGCAAGGACCTTCACATTCTGAAGAATGGTGATGGTCACAGTGTCAAGAGAGTTATCTCCCCGCAGGTCGGGAAAGCGGAATGTTCCCAGCACATCCACATTGTCATTGGGCTGAACAAGGTTGTTGACTGAGGAAACAGGATCCACCGGGATGCTGACGGCGCGGCATTGATCCTTGATGATGGCGGAAAATCCGTTGCGCAGTGTAACGGGTTTCAGGTCTGAGTACTGCAGCAGCTGACCGGGGATCACCGTGACCTCAAGGCGTCTGCCGATGACCCGTGAACGCTCTTCCCAGGGGATCTCACGGCTGCGGTTGAAACTCTCCCGCTCGCGGCGCACCCGGTGGGGGGCGATATCGGCCACTTTGATCTCCTGCCCCTCGACCATGCTGTTTTTTATCTGGATGAGGAGCCTTTCTTCAGAAGTTCCCCGGATCTTGGCTTTTTCATGTTCAAGCTGTTTATAGGTCAGCATAAATGCCAGCAGACCGAAAACAACCGCCAGCAGAAGCAACATTTTTTGACGCATAATAACTCCTTTTTATAAAAGCAGAAATGTCTCTCTTATACTATACCAACAAATCGCCGAAATTTCCAGTCCTGAAAAGTGCTTTTTTGCATAAAATCGCTCATTTTTTTTGCCCCAGACGGATCATGCCGGGGCGGAGTGCGGCAGTCGGTGCAAAAGAGGAGAAAAAAAGATATTTTTTTGACTTTTTTTGAAAAAAAACTTGAATTTTGGAAAAAGTTGGTGTAAATTGGAAACGTGTGGAATTTTCTGGAAATAAAAAAACACTTATGCTGCCATTTTGCGGACTTGACAATTGTCTGGTAGACGCCAACGGACGCGTGCGTCTGACCCAGCGCGTTGTGGAGGACTTTCTGAGAGAAGGGGCCTCCGAAATCGTCATGTACGGATTGCCGGAGGGATGTATCGCCCTTTATCCGGAGTCCGTATGGAAACGTATGCGCGCGCCCGCACTCAACAGTCCTGAGCAGCTCGGATCAAGTTTTGCCATGCGCAGTTCCATGCGGCGCTTCGGTGCTCTGACCTCTTCAGAGACCATCAGCCGCCAGGGGCGCATCACCATTCCTGAGCTGCTGCGGGATCACGCCAATCTTGAGTGCGGTGCCGAGGCCGTTGTGGTGGGTGTTGAGATCGGCGTGGAAATATGGGAAGCGGGCAGGTTCCGCAAAGAGATGGAATCCGCAAAACAGCGGGAAGAACTTAAACGGGAACGGGAGTTTGACAGGGAGTTGAATGAGATTTGATCATGGAACGGTTTTTGCGTAATATTTGCTTGATGATACTGCTGCTTTCTATGCTGCTGCTGCTTGGTTCGGGACGCACTTCCAAACTGACAGTGGAGCGTTCAGAAGCAGAACGCGCTGCCGTGCACCTTGGTGAGATCGTTCCCCGGAGCGACCGCAGTGACTGGTGCGCTGCCGCTTCAAAGAGTCCCCTCTGGCTTTTGCGCGTGACCTCTTATCCGGTTTCCGGTGAGTGATTTTTCTGAAGAGTGATTTTCCCCCATCGCCTCTG
>JAGBWB010000176.1 GCA_017629975.1 Lentisphaeria bacterium | reverse complement strand
CGGAACATGGCGCCGCGCCGCCTCAAGCATCGCCTGAAGTTTTTCTTTCCCCGCCCCTGAAAAGGAGGCCCAGGGGGAAAGCAGATCATCAC
Organism: Lentisphaeria bacterium; assembly: GCA_017629975.1. Lineage (GTDB taxonomy): Bacteria > Verrucomicrobiota > Lentisphaeria > Victivallales > Victivallaceae > UBA1784. The sequence continues at coordinate 7,459 of JAGBWB010000176.1, read as the reverse complement.
TCTCAGTGAAGTTCTGCAAAAAATATCTTTTGGCTCCGGCGATCACACATGCGGCAGCTTCAATGTCAGCTGCAGTGTGGAGCTCATCCACCACCGTGGTGCGGAACTCATAATCGACCTTGCCTTCAAGCAATATCCTGATACTCTGCGCCACTTTTTCAGTCATACCGGGTCTGCCGCAGAGCTTTTCATAGCATTCAAAGGAGCTTTTCACATCCATCGCCACATAATCAACGCTCCCGGAGCTGATGATTTTTTGCAGAGTTTCCGGAAAAGAACCGTTGGTATCCAGCTTAACGGCATATCCCATCGCCTTGATTTTCCTGAGCAGTTCCGCAGTTCCCGGGTGCAGCAGCGGTTCCCCACCTGTGACTGCGACGCCGTCAAGAAGTTTTTTACGGCGTTCCAGAAAGGAGAGAAGTTCACCGGCACTCAGCTCCATATCTTCCTCGCTCCCCCTGACCAGGGAAGCATTGTGGCAGAAGGGACAGCGGAAATTGCATCCGCAGGTAAATACGGTGCAAGCGACCTTGCCGGGAAAATCCAGCAATGTCATCTTCCGTAACCCGAAACGCATTTTTTCCATCTTCTTCCGCCCCTGCATAATTATGTCAAGAAATTTCCGTAAGAGTGCCCGAAAAAGAAGACACTTCTTTTTCGGGCATATCTGTCACAGCTATACAATACCACATTATATTGATATTGCAAGCCGTCAAAACACAATATATAGTATTTTTTTACAAAATAATTTTGAGTTTTTTATTGATATTGCGCTTGACTTTTCATTGAATCCGTGCTTCTTGAAAGAGAGTTCTTGAAACAAAAAACAGGGGATCCCGCTCTCAAAAGAACGGAACCCCCAACAGAGCAAACAGTTATCTCAATAAACTCTCTTACGAATTGAAAAAAAATGCCTTTTCCACGCTTTCCGCTTGAAGTTCCCAGGTGCGGGCATCAAGATGTCTGTATGCCGGATTCACCGGAACCTGCTGTCTGGAAACGAGCTCCAACCGGAACGTGACCGGCTGTGCCGCTTTCAACAGCGGACACCGATGGGCCTTTCTCACAGCCTCTTCGGCTTTGGCGGCAATGAGTTCAAGATTTTTCCCGGGAGCAGGAATACGTGCGCCATTGCAGGAAAATCCCTTTTTCACCTGACAGGTCACCGCTCCGGGGAGCCACTCGGAGGCTTCGGCACAGGTTTTATCATCCCCTGAAACCATGATAACAGGCACGCCGTGTTCTCCGGCAATATAAGCGCAGATGCCGATTTCCCCTGTCAGTTTACCATTGATCCAGAGATTCTGCCAGGTAAGGGAACTCATGGTGTGTTCGCAGACGGCGCCGGGAGTACCGGCTTTTGCATGATATCCCAACAGAATAAGTCCGTCACTGCCGTCAAGATCTGCCAGCAGTTCCCCGGGAGTGGCTCCGGAAATCAGATCGGCTCTGGGATCGATCATGGCGCGGGTCACATTCTGCCCGCTGCCGTGACCGTCACGGACAATGATCTCTGTTGCCCCTGCCCGGCTGCATCCCTCCACACAGGCGTTGATCTCATCGGCAAGGAGTTTGTTTGCGTGAGCGATAAGATCGGGCCTGTTGAAAGCCGGAGAGATGTAGCTGGCACTGCTGACGCCGGAAACACCTTCGTTATCGGTTACGATATAGATTTTCACGGATCACTTCTCACCAGTTGAAAAAGAGTGCTCTTTCCATGCTTTCCGCAGTCAGTTCCCAGGTACGGGCATCCAGAGCTTTGTAGGCAGGATTCACAGGCATCCGGCTGCGGGAGACCATCTCAAGTTTAAATGTCACAGGAGTTTCAGGCTTGAGAAGAGGACATTTTTTCTCCTTTGCCTTGAGGACCGCCTCTTCAGCACATGCTGTGATAAGGGCATGAGTTTTCTCAAAAGAGGGCATCCGGGCGCCGTTGCAGGAAAATCCCTTTTTCACCTGACACAGAACCGCTTCAGGGAGCCATTCGCCGGCCTCTTTACATGCTTTGTCATCTCCGGAAACCATAATAACATGCACATCGTGTTCACCGGCGATATAGGCGTCAATACCGATCTCACCGATACTGCGTCCATTGACCCATGCGTTCTGCCAGCTGGCGGAACTCATGGTATGTTCGCAGACAGCACCGGGGGTTCCTGCCTTGGCATGATATCCCAGCAGGATCAATCCATCGCTGCCGTCAATATCGGCAAAGCGCACGCCGGGGGTGTTGCCGTCAATAAAATCGGCTCTGGGGTCAATCATGGCGCGGGTGACGTTAAATCCGCCGCCGTGGCAATCTTTGACGATGATCTCTGTGGCGCCCGCCCGGCAGCATCCCTCAATGCAGGCGTTGATATCTGCCGCCATGAATTTTCTGGCTTCGGCAATAAGGTCAGGACGGTTGTTGGCGGCGCTGATATAGCTTGAACTGCTGACACCGCTGATACCTTCAAGATCGGTCATGATATAAATTTTCATTTCTGACTCCTTTTTGTTTCGTTATGTTATTGCTCTAAAGTAACACCCGGCAAAGATATTTTCAAGCAAAAGGAAGAAACTTTTTGTCAAATATTTTTATATTGACTTGAAAAAAAGATGATATTGTGATAAATTTTATCAACATCAATCAATACTTCAGAGGAAAAAGATCTATGCCCCGACTGACTCCGGAAAACAAGGAACTTCACATTGCCCAAATGCGTGAACACATCTGCCGGGTCTTTTCGGAACTTTTTGCTGCTGAAGGCGATGTTTCCATGGAGCATCTGGCAGAAAAGTCAGGTATCGCCAAAGGAACCATTTACAACTACTTCAAAGATAAAAAAGAGCTGACCGCCGCCGTTATGGAAAGCCGCCGCAAAGCGATGATCGGTCTTATGGAAAAGGCGATTTCCCCTGATGCCCCGGCCGTACAGCAGCTTGAAACCTTTGTCGTCATCATGTGGCAGGATTTTCACACCCACCGCCATTTGCGTCTGGAGTATCTGCGCAACAACCCTGTCCGCCAGATCCCCCACCGTCCCCGTCCGCTGGATATACTCAAGAAGATCATGGAAAAAGGGATTGCTGTCTCAGAGTTCCGGGAAATGGATCCGGAAGAAGCTGCGCTTTTTGTCTTCTGTTCACTGATCGGCAAGTTCCGCCATTTTCTGCTTAAAAATGTGGATATTGACCCGGAAAAAGAGGCCTGCGTCACTTTGAGCTTTCTGCTGCCGGCTCTGAAGAAAAAGTGACTCAGGGAATTTTTCAAAGGGCGTTTGAGAAAAAATTTTCCTCTTCGCCCTGGAAGCGTGCTTGACTTTTTCTTTCTCCGGTGTTACAGTAAGTAAATTTCATTCACCCTTTTCTGAAGGAGTATACTGTTTTATGTCAGAAGCTGTTTCTCTTGACCGTCTTCACAAAGAAGAACGTATTCTTGTCACCGCCCACCGGGGGAACTCCATGGATTTCCCTGAAAACACTCTTCTTTCCATGACTGAAGCGGTGAAAGCCGGTACCGATTTTATTGAGTTTGATCTGCGTTCCACAAAGGACAACGTGCCCATCCTGCTTCACGATGAGACCCTTGTCCGCACCGCCGACACCCCCGGAACTCCGGAAGAAAAAACACTGGCGGAGATCAAAAAGCTCAACGCCTCCTGGTACCGCCACATGCGCCGCCAGTCTGCGCCGCTGGATTTTCAGGTGGAGATCCCCACCTTTGAAGAGATCCTTGACGCCCTGAGCGACAAGGTGGCGATGAATATCCAGATGTATCTGGGAAATCCCATTGCCTTGAAAGAAGCGTGCCGTCTCTATAAGAAGTACGACATGTATGACAGAGGCTACATGACCATCGCCGACGAAGCCGTTGTTGAAGCGGTCCACGCCATTGACAAGGACATCGCCATCTGCCTGACCCCCGGATGGAACGAGCGCATCACCGAAAAAAGCCAGCGCCGCTGTGCGGAATTGGGCTGCCGCTTTTTCCAGCCCATCCGTTCCACCTTGACGCCGGAGCTGCTTCAGCTTTCCAGAGAACTCGGATTGCGTGCCAACACTTTCTATGCCGACACGGAAACTGATTTTGCCGGACTCTATAACATGGGGGTGCAAGGCATCATGACCAACGCTCCCGCCCGTTTGGTGCAGTGGCTCAAACTTCAGAAGTAAGAGAAGAGAGGATTTTATGAAAAAAATCGTTTTTCCCGCCAATTGGAGCTGTGATGAGTGGTATGGATTCACCCGCCATCACTTTGTGTTTGAAAACTGCAAAGCCTGGATCGTTGAACCCAAATATCCCGCAGGTGACGGACGCTGGAGCTGGTGCACCGTCTGGCCCGAAGCCTTTGTGAAGCGGGTGGGTATCGTGGATCTTCTGGAACACGGCTTTTATCACGTTCACATTGACGCCTTTGCTTTCCGGGCAAGTCCCGAAGGGGTGGCTCTTATGGGCAGATTCCACGATTTTCTGGTCAGCATGGGACTTTCAGCAAAGGCCAACCTTATCGGCATGAGCTGGGGCGGATTCTTTTCACTCCGCTATGCCGAAACCTTCCCTGAACGCATCGCCGCCATTTATCTGGACGCACCTCTCTGCAATGCCGCAGATCCTGCAAGTCCTGACAGTGACCGTTCTCAAAGTATTTATGACAACTACAAGATGACCTTTGAAGAGCTGAGTGATTCCAAACTCAACCCCATCAATAATGTTGCCCCCCTGGTTGCCGCCCGGATCCCCCTTATGGCGGCTGTGGGAGAAACCGACCAATCGGTCAACAACGACACCAACTTCAACATCCTTGAGAAGAGGATCATTGAACTTGGCGGCACTATTTCCACCACCCGCCGCAACTATTGGGGACACCATCCCCACGGTTTTGACGAAACAGAACCCCTGCTGGCATTCCACTGTGCTGCGCGGGAAGAGTAAGTTTCACACCATACAAAAAGGCTCTGTCTCCGCTCCTTTTCGGGGAGCTGACACAGAGCCTTTCTTATTTATTATTGTATCAGATAACTGAAAGTTTGCCTTTGATGCGTTCAAGTTCAAAAGAAGCATCGGTCACAAGTTCATCAATGAGTGCTTTGACGGGGATCACTTCATCAGCCATACCCACTGACTGACCTGCCATGACGGAGCCGTACTCAATATCACCTTCAACAACAGCGCGGCGCAGAGCGCCCATCCAGTATTTTTCCACCTCTTCCTGAGCCTGCTGACGGTGGATGGTTCCGGCTTCCATCTCTTTCAGGAGCCGCAGCTGGAGTTTACCGAACTCCTGCATTCCTCTGTTCCGCAGGGCGCGGACCGCCACAACAGGCAGAGCGGAGTCATACTGGGGAGTGGAAACAGCGTCCCGGGCGTTGGCGCGGCGGAAAGCCTCCTTGAAATTAGCGTGAGCCTTGCACTCTTCAGTCATGACAAAGCGCGTTCCCAGCTGGACGCCTGCGGCGCCCATCATCAGAAGATGGGCCACCATGCGTCCGGTGGAAATGCCGCCGGCGACGAACACAGGGAGCTGATCACCCACTTTGAAGAGCACCTGCTGCAAAAGCACCATGGCGGAAACATGTCCGATGTGTCCCCCCGCTTCGCTGCCTTCAAGGACCAATGCGTCGGCGCCGAATCGGATCATGCGCTCGGCAATAGACAAAGTAGAGGCAAAGCACAGCACCTTTGCGCCTGTGGCTTTGGCGGCTTCGACCTCTTTTTCTTTGGGGAAACTTCCGGCGAAAACGATATAATCCACCGGGTTGTCTTTGATCATTTCAAGATGATCTTTATAGGCAGGGGCGATGGTGATCAGATTCACGGCAAAGGGATTTGGGGTCAATCCTCTCAGGGTCTGGATCTGCTGCTGAAGGACATCGGTGGGGGCGTTGCCGCCTGCAAGACATCCGAAAGCACCGTTGTTGCACACTGCCGCCACCAGCTGAGGTTCTGAAACCCAGGTCATGGCGCCGCAGATGATAGGATATTTACTGCCCAGAAATTCGCACCCGCGGGCAGCCAGATTGGAAAACATTTTATTTTCAGCCATAATAAAAAACTCCTTTGCAAAAGTAACTGTTTCACAGTGTCATTGTTATAAAATACACCATATAGTCACTTTTTTCAAAGAAGTTTTCCCACAGGACCTCTCCGGATGGGCGCCACTTATCATCCTAACAGCTTTATAAACAAAACATTAACAAAATTAAATAATTTTGAAAGATTTTTTATCTTTTACAAGTATCCCCGGTATTTCAAAGAAAAATCAGCGCCATGGCAGCGGCAATGATGAGAGCCGAAAAAAGGATGGCGGCAATAAGGGGGAGCGAACTCTTGAAACTGCTTTGATGTACCTGAATCTGAGATTCACTTCTTTCCTGACGCTCTGCGTAAGGGCGCACAGGTGTATCACAGTATCTTCCGTAAGAACGGTAGTAACGAATTTCCAGCTGTTCCATTCTTGAAGCAAACTCTTTTTCAGCATTGATGATGCTCCCGAGATTTTCCAGTTCTTCTGCGGCCGTGTCAGATTCAAAAAGGAACTCTTTCAACACATCACATCTTTTAGAAAGTCTGGCAAGCTCCGACTCAGCGGCGGCGCGGTTTTTCGCCATCTGTTTCCGCAGTTCTGAGCGGCGGCGGTCAAATTCGGCATTATGAGCGGTAAAGTTTCCGTTCTCAACAGCAGTTCCCGGAGCGGGAAGTGAAGTTTCACGCCGGGGAACGGTATTGTTTTCCACTTTCCGTCCCCGCATGAGGACAACGTTTGATTCCTGTTCAGCCATATTCATCTTCTCCCGAAACGTTTTTCTATTTCGCGCAAACTTAAAGTAATGATAGTGGGTCTTCCGTGGGGACACAAAGTTCCCTGACGGCAGTTTTTCAACTCTTTGAGCAGCTCTTCGGCGCCCTGAACGGTCAGAGGATCGTGTGCCTTGACGGCGGCGTGACAGGCAGCCCGCGCCACAGCCTCAAGATCTCCCGGCGTATAATTTTCATCCAGCAGACCGTTGAGCATATCAATGACAAGCTCTGTCAGCGGACGGCTGCTCCTGAGTCCGACAGGGAGTCCGTTGACCATGTCATTCATCTTACCGGCAGGGGATAAGTCAAAACCAAGTTTCTGGAAGAACTCCAGATTCCGGGTCAGCAAAGTAAGAAGCCCTCTGGGAAGTTCCAATATTTCCGGTATCAGCAGTCCCTGGGTTGCGGCGCACGCGTCACTCTGCCAGGCGTCAAGCAAGCGTTCAAACATGATCCTTTCGTGAGCGGCATGCTGATCTATAAGAAGCAATCCATCCCGCCCTGCGGCAAGAAGATAGGTGTCATCATAGATTCCCAGTATCTTTTCGGGCCAGAAACCTGCAGGAGTGTGTTTCACCTCGTTTTCAACGGGAATGACCTGAGTCTCTTTACGCTCCCGGACAACCGGAGGGGGAACTGCAAACGGCTCTTCAGCAGGAGCAGGAGCAGGTGCAGGTG
>JAGBWB010000175.1 GCA_017629975.1 Lentisphaeria bacterium | reverse complement strand
TGATGTTGGCGCCGGGAGCGATGCCGATACCGCCCACACAGGCGGCGAGGGCGTCGGAAACATAGTCGCCGTTGAGATTCAAAGTGGCGATCACATCGTGTTCCTCAGGACGGGTCACGATCTGCTCCAGAAAGGCATCGCAGATGCAGTCTTTGACCAGGATCTTTCCTTCGGGAGCAACGCCGCCGCACTCATCTGCGGCGATGGCGGCATGGGCGTATTCACGTTTGACAAGTTCATAGCCCCAGTTCTTGAATCCGCCCTCGGTGAACTTCATGATATTGCCCTTGTGGACAAGGGTCACACTCCTGCGTTTATTTTTGATGGCGTAATCCATGGCGGCACGGATCAATCTTTCGCTGCCCTCAATGGAAACAGGCTTGATGCCGATACTTGAAGTTTCAGGAAAACGGATGGTTTTGACTCCCATTTCCTCCTGAAGGAACTTGATGACCTTCTGAGCTTCAGAGGTACCTGCGAGCCATTCAATACCGGCGTAGATATCTTCGGTGTTCTCACGGAAGACCACCATATCGGTCTTTTCCGGAGCTTTCACAGGAGAAGGGACTCCGTTGAAGTAGCGTACCGGACGGACACAGGCGTAAAGATCAAGCTGACGGCGGAGCGCCACATTCAGTGAGCGGATCCCGCCGCCGACGGGGGTGGTCAGGGGACCTTTGATGGCGATCAGGTATTCAGAAACAGCCTCAACGGTCTCTTCGGGGAGCCAGACGGGTTTTCCGTAGACGGCGTTTGCCTTCTCCCCGGCGTAAAGTTCCATCCAGCTGATTTTTCTTTTGCCGCCGTAGGCTTTTTCAACGGCGGCGTTCCAGATGTGCATGGCACCTCCGGTAATATCAGGACCGATCCCGTCACCCTCAATAAATCCCACAACAGGATTCTCAGAAACTTGCAGTTTACCGTTTTTGTCAATGGTAATCTTATCCCCGGCGGGAACTTTGATCTTGTCGTAAGCCATAATCCGATGCACGCCTTTTTCTGTTATGAAATGTTAAAAAAAATTACATTTTCATAATATACCACCACATTCCCTTTTCTTCAAGGGAACTAATTTCAAAAGTCACTCAAAAAGCCATGTTGAAAGGTAGCGTTCCCCGGAGTCGGGGATGATAACCACGATTCTTTTGTTTTCAAAGGCGGGCTCTTTGGCAAGTTCCAGAGCGGCGTAAAGAGCGGCGCCCCCTGAAATGCCCATGAGGATCCCCTCTTTGACGGCGGCTTCACGGGCGGTGCGGCCTGCATCTTCTGAAGTGACCGTGATAATGCGGTCAATGAGTTTTGTTTCCAGAACTTCAGGAATGAAGTTGGCGCCGATGCCCTGAAGTTTGTGGGGGGCGGCTTTGCCTCCTGAAAGAATGGGACTGTCGGCAGGTTCAACGGCGACGATCTTTATTCCCGGCACATGGCGGATGAGGAACCTTGCCGTTCCGGTGAGGGTGCCGCCTGTGCCGACGCCTGCCACCAGAGCGGCGATTTCGCCGTCGGTGTCGGCGTAGATCTCAGGCCCGGTGGAGCGTTCATGGGCGTCGGCGTTGGCGGGGTTGCAGAACTGCTGGGGGATGAAAGAGCCGGGATTGGCTTGTTTCAGCTCCTCAGCTTTGGCGATAGCCCCCGCCATTCCCTCAGCGCCGGGGGTGAGAACGATTTCCGCGCCATAGGCGGCGAGGAGTTTGCGCCTTTCGATGCTCATGGTGTCGGGCATGGTGAGGCAGAGTTTGTATCCTTTGACGGCGGCGGCGACGGCGAGGCCGATTCCGGTGTTGCCGGAGGTGGGTTCAATGATGAGGGCGCCGGGTTTGAGGAGACCTGCTTTTTCGGCGGCTTCGATCATGGCAAGACCGGGACGGTCCTTGGCGCTGGAACCGGGATTGAAACTTTCAAGTTTGGCAACGACTTCAGCTTTGGAAATGTTGAGTTTGCCGATACGCACAAGGGGAGTGTTCCCGATGGTGCCCAGAATGTCAGAATAGATCTTTGCCATGATATAAGACTCCTTATGAGTTCAGAATACGATCCGCCCGAAAAATTCAGGTTTTTGAAAAAGTCCGTAGGTGGGGGACCAGCAGCTGTAAACGATGGGGTTGACAGTTTTTCTGACCCGGCCTGCGTTGAATCCCCAGATGGTGCCCCGGGGCGGTCTGCCTCCCAGATCCTCCCACGGGATCCGGAGCTGCACGCTCCAGCTCTCTTTGCTTTGTTTTGCTGAAACGGTGATCTTGTGCGCCCACTTTTTCACCCCTTCTTTTGAAGCGTAAAGCGTGCCTTTGGTGTTGGAAATAAGGTGGATGAGATTTTTCCCGGTGCATCCGGGATCAAAGAAGATATCCACGCAGTTATCCTCCCATACGTCGGAGTTGGGGCGGAGCCTGCTGTCGTTGATCTCTTTCATAAGGGGTTCCTCCATGCGGACATCTATCACAAGGGCTTTCTCATCCCCTTTCAGAGAGCAGTAACCTTTGACCTTCACCGGAGCGCCGTTTTCAGCTTCACGGCCGATCACTGCTTTCTGAGGATAATCCTTGCCGTATGCCACCATGATAAAGGGGGGCTTTTTGCTCAGGAGCTGTTTTTTCAGCATCTCAGGATCAAAGGGCAGACGATACCACTTTTCCTGACTTGCCACTCCTGCAGGAACCACTTCGGGGTGGAGTTTGCTGATCTGAAGAATGTATTTTTTCCGCTCCTCAGCAAGTTTCACCACCCGGGCGGCGTCGGCGGAGGAGGGGTTGACTGCGGCAAGGATCTTTTTGGTTTCCCGGTGAAGATCAAGAGTCATTTTCACATACTTCAGGTTTGAAAGGAGCATTTCCAGACGCTTTTTCTGCCCCGGTTCAGGCGTTTTCTTCACTGCGGCTTCAAGGACTTTGTAATGTTTCTCATAGAGGCCGTTCCAGCAGAGATCCAGCATAACAGCAAGGCGCGAGCGGTAGTCCACAGGGGTTTTCCGGACGTGGAGCTGATACTTTTTTCTGCCTGCGCTGATATCCTTGTGATAGGCGCGCACCAGGGGGGCGGCAGCCTTGCCGTAGCACTTTTCAAGAGCATCGGTATAGAGAGAATCAAAGTCGGCGCCGGGATCGGAACTCATGCGGGCGTAGAGGTAGTTGTTTATGCCGGAGCTCCAGAAACTTTCAAAGTTCTCAATGGCATATCCTTTGATCCCCAGTTCTGCAAGGTCGGCGTAAAGATTTTTCAGATTCTCAATGTTCACAAGGGGCATGTGGAGCGGACTCCCCGGCGTGTTGTAGAAATACAATGAGGGAACGATCTTGAGCCACTCTTTCATCTCGTTTTTGATCTCTGCGCGCTTTTCGGGGAAATGATAGGCACTATCTGCCTCATTGTAAACATACATAAGCTCAATGGCAGGATGAAGTTTCCGGATCTTTGAAGGCGCCTTTTTGTAGTGGCTGTAAGCCAGCATGGAGATCTTCACATGGGGGAGTTCCTTTGTGATCATCTCTGCCAGACGATTGGCGTAAAGGAACATGCGGTTGGACATGTTGACGGAGCCGTCACTGTTTTTGATATCGTCCTTCGTACATTCAGGACACTCGCAGAAGCGGATCCCGTCGTTGGGGGTGATGGAAACGTAACGGCTCTTTGACTTGCGGGCGCGCTCAACGGAAACCCGGGCGAACTCTTTGAGCGCCTCCATATTTGAAGTGCAGATCTTGAGACCTTCATCTTTGTAATAGATCTCTCTGCTCCGTCTGCCGTTGAGCATGGCGAACCATTCGGGATGTTTGTCAAGGTACTTTTCAGGGGGCAGGATATAGCGCCACATGTGATTGTTGTACCATCCGAGACTCTCCCCCAGTCCGGCGCGGCGTTTCCAAAGATCCATATCAACGCGGAACTTTTTATCAGGCACATGATACCAGATGGTGAAGTTGCGGTAGACCATTTTGGGAGCAGAAGTGACATTCAGTTCGGGGATGGTCAGATTTTTTTTCCGGGGCAGCCAGATCCCTGCCTCTCCGGGGAAGAAGTGGCGGAAGTTGAGAAAGCGTTCAGCGATGTAATTGACCCCGAACCATGTTCCGGCGCGGTTGTACTCCGTATGGGGGAAACGGCGGGGGTTTCCTGAACCGTCATCGCCTGTAATGTAAAGATTGCCGTTGGCAGTGGTGATTTTGAAGGACTCAGGGGCAAGGCCTTTGCCGCTTGAAAGGATGATCGCCTTGCGCGTTCCCTGAGAGGTGACGATGGGGAGCTTTGCCCCTGTGGCACGATGGATGAGATACTGAAGCTCCTTTGCCGCCTCGCGGGGGCCGGGGAGTGATTTTTCAGGGACAACGATCACATATTGCGAAGTGCCGTTGACCACGATTTCCAGAGGAGCCGCGCTGAGAAACAATGCGGCAGATACGGTCAGTAAGAGAAAGATTTTTTTCATTTCCAGTTGCCTCTTGCGTTGTAAAGTTCCTTTGCCTCCTGTGGTGTCAGGGGGCGTTTGAAGATCACCAGATCATCGGCGTCGCCGTTGAGGTGAGCGTAGTCGCTGTAAAAGGCGGTAATGCGTTTTACAGATTTGTCTTTTCCGTAGGGACGGCTGGTGTGGAGCTTGATTTTGCCGCCGTCCGCATAAAATTCCATCTTCAGCTCTTTTCCCTGCCGCTCCCAGTTGAAAAGAATATGGTGCCACTCATCTTTTTTGAACTCAAACTCGGTAAGGGGCAGAGTCACTGAGCAGTTTCCCTTGCCTGTTTCCGCCATACGGTAGGCGGAAAAGTTTCTGCCGTTCCAGGCGGTCATGCAGAAGATCTGCTGATCGGGGTGGCGTTTGACAGGTTTCAGGGCGTGGTCGATGCCGAAGAGCCCGATGTGATCCATGGCAGCTTTGCTGTTGAGATAGGGTGTTTTGATCCAGAATGCGAAAGCGCCCCGGTCAAGGTTGAGGAACTTTTTGGCGGGATCTATTTCAAGATAGCATCCGGGAACCACCTTGCGGAAGGGGGCATACACGGCAGGGAACTCCCATCCGGAGGTGACTTGAGGCTCTTTCCACTGGATCTTTTCCGCCTTGAAAACCACCGTCCCCAGATTTTCAGGAGCCGTAAAGACCGTGTTGTAAAAACGCCACTCTTTGGAGTCCACCTTGATGGTGCGTTTTTCCGTTTTGGCGCCGCTGCGGAGTATCAGCACCATTTCCCCCTTGCCCTTTGCGGAAAAGGATACACTGTTGCCCCGGACCATAGAGAGTGCCGGGCACACCGCCACAGCTCCTGCGGCAGAGGGCTTGACAGCAAAGTAATAGATATTGTTCCACCCCGCCCGGTTGAAGCGGGCGCCTTTGCCTGAGATCCCCGGCACACTGCGGAACTCACCCACAGCCCTGACCCCTTGGGGCAGCTGATCTTCAAAGGTGCAGCGCAAAGTGACGGCACTCTTCCACGATGAAGCGCCGCAAAGGCTGAAAACACCTGAAAGCGCAAACACAAAAAAAAGTTTTTTCATAAGGAAGCTTTTCCTTTATTCGTAAATGAGTTTTTTGCTGAAGTTGTCAAAGGGCGTATCCCAGAAACGGTTTCCCATGGTGTAGGCGTGGTTCTCCTTTCTTGAGATCACGTTGCCGCCGAAAGTAACAATGTTTCCGCCTCCGTTGTGGCGGGAGGTGAAGATCTTGTTCTGGGGGTTGAAAGACTGGGGGTAAAGCACAGAGACATCCATGATGAAAAAGCGCCGCGAGGGGAATATGACATGGGCAAATTTCGGATTCTGCAAAGTTCCATTGGCCTGAGCTTTCAATCCCAGGTGCATATTGATGCTGTAAACGTTGGCATTCACCTGACGGCACAGACTGGGGCAGCGGATAATTTTGTTTCTATCACTGGGATTGGGGAACTCCCAGTAATGTTTGTTGGGGAGTTCGCTCCGCTGGATCCCCATATAGGGTCCAAGACGGATGAACCACAAAGGCTGGGCGGGGGTGCCGTAGCCGTCATATCCGTTCTTGCTCTGATCGTAGCCGAAAGGAATGTAGTTGGTGCTGTCATCACCGTACTGCAAAGAGGCAGTCCCCAGATTTTTCAGGTGGTTGACGCACGAAATGGATTTGGCACGCTCCCGCGCCTGCTGCAAAGCAGGCAGAAGCATGGCAGCAAGAATGGCGATGATGGCAATAACCACCAACAGTTCAATCAGCGTAAAAAAACGCGGTACCGGATGATTTTTTTTAAACATTGGATCCTCAATTGATTTATATTATTGTGGTGTCAGGGCTTGATATAGGTGTATTTCTGCCCTGAGTTATACAATTTGGAGTAAGGCATGTTTGCCACATGCAGATCACAGAAAAGAGCATTGGTGGAGTTGTTATGGCGGAACTCAACACGGTCGCCATCAGGATCAAAAGTGATACTGAAAGGATAGGTGTTGGCGGAAAAGGTGCAGCAGAAGTTGGCAAGATCAAGGATCTCTGTCAGATATATGATCTGGGAGGGGCGTTTTATCTTGTCGATCTTCTGCATGTTATAATTTGTCACATGCCAGGAGGTATAGTAGTTGGTTCCATAGGAGTAATAGTGTCCGGCGCCCTTGTAATGAATCTCCCGCCGTCTGTCAGAGGGACACTTCAGAGGGTTGTTTTTCTGGAATCCGTAGTTGGAATACTCCTTCCACCAAACCATCTTTGCTCCGGGCAGATAACGCATCATGGCGTGTCCGAAGCGGGTAAAGCTGTGGAGGACTCCGTCAGGCGCCACCATGGGGATATTTCCCACAATGGCACCGGGGAAGTGGCCTTTGAAGTCGGCGGCGTAGTCGTGAACTGCCACCCCCACAGTCTTCAGATTGTTGATACAGCTGGTGGTTTTGGCGCGCTCCCGCGCCTGCTGCAAAGCAGGCAGAAGCATGGCAGCAAGAATGGCAATAATGGCGATCACAACCAACAGTTCAATCAGCGTGAACGCTGATTGAGTGAAGATGTGAAGATGTGAAGAGCTTTTTTGACCTTTGTCAAAAAAGCGTGAAGCGCGCCCTTGCGGGCGTAAGGATGTGT
>JAGBWB010000174.1 GCA_017629975.1 Lentisphaeria bacterium | reverse complement strand
TCAAGTCGCCCCCATCATTTCACGCACGGTCTCGCCCCGGGATGCGGAAAAGGTCTATCAGCAGCTGGGATTTGAAAAGAATCCCCCCCTGGGAGTCCTCTTTGACTGGCGTGACATCGACGCTTGAAGAACTTTCCGCTCCCTTTCAGGGCAAAAAAAATCCCCGTCTGCAAACGGGGATTTTTTTGTGTCGGCTTCTTATTTGAGTCTGCCGGTGTAGGCATCAGTTCCTTTGTCGCTGACCTTGGCGGCAAAGAATTTATTCACAGCCTTGCGCCATGCGGCATCCCAGGGACGGGGGGAGCCGTTGAGCTGAACCACCCACAGCTGAAGCTGCTTTTGCCGCCAGTTGACGGTGCAGCGCGTTCCCCATGCGCCGCCATGGCCCATGGTTCCCGCCTTGAAGTTGGCGGCAAGTCCCATGGAGTAGCCGCCGAATTTTCCGGGACGGGTGGAAGTTGCAAGGAGCTTTTTCACAGTTTCTTCCTTGAGGATCCGGACGCCGTTGTCACCTTTTCCGAGATTCATCAGCATCCGGTAAAATTTGACCTGATCGGCGGCAGTTGTCCAGAGTCCGGCTCCGGCGGAGGGGTGAACATCTGCGCCGTTGTGGGGCAGAGGCATCCAGCGGTTGAAGGAGATAAATTTGGGTTTTCTGTTTTTACTGACCCCATGGAGCACGATGGCGCGTGACAGCTGTTCGGCGTTAGGCTTAAAGGTGGTGTCCACCATGCCCAGAGGATCAAGGACGCGCTCTTTGAGGAACACATCCCAACTTTTCCCGGTGATGACCTCAACGACAGCCGCACCGATGTCGATACCGGTGTTGGAGTAAAGAACCCTTGTTCCGGGTTCAAAGCGCAGAGGCGCTGCCGCAGCTTCGCGGACGGAATCCCGCAGGGAAGCTCTGTTCCAACCTTTCTTGCTCTTAGTGGCAGTTTCAAAGGGGAATCCGCCGGTATGGTTCATCACCATGCGGATCGTCAGAACATTTTTGGCAGGAACATTTTTGACTTTCCCATCCTTGCCCTTGACGGCAACTTTCAGATTTTTGAACTCAGGCAGGTATTTGGAAACAGGATCATCCAGAGAAAGTTTCCCCTCTTCCGCAAGAATGGCGACTGTCACGCCGCAGAATCCCTTGGTCTGGGAACACTGCATATAGGTGCTTTTCAAAGTGACAGGCTGTTTTTTGGCGGTGTCTGCCCAGCCCACACAGGCGGTTTCCTGCACGTCGCCTTTGCTCAGAATACTGATGGCTCCGGGAAGAGCGCCGGATTCCACAAAAGGTTTCAGAGCATCGGCGGCAAAGGTGGTCTTGCTCTCTTTGACCGAAACCTGCTCCTGAGTTGCGGCACAGCATCCTGCCAGCAGCAGGGAGCCCAGAAAGAGGGAAAATTCTTTCAACTTCATTTTTTGTTTTCCTTATATTTGATTTGAAATTCTTCCACTGAAGAATTTTTGTTTTCAAGGGTCAAGAAAGCGGTATCGCCGTTGATCTTCAAACGGGGATACCTTTCAAATGAAAAGTTGGGCGGGATATAGAAAGAAAGTTTTATCTCTTTGCGCCCTTTGAACCGGACTTTTCCGGAAATGATTTGTTTTTCACGGTCACAGGAGTACTCTTCAAGCTCTGTCACCCCCTGAAGCAGATGGCAGGAAGTGCCTGTGAGACAGGGAAGATCCTGAACAGGTGTCAAACGCAGCACAACGCAGCCTCCCGGGGGGAGTTCCAGAGAAATTTCTCCGGAAACGATCCCTTTGAAGGATTGTTCCCAGAACTCAAAGGCCGCGTATTTCCCACCGGGAAGTGAGTCAAGACTCAAGGTACAGCTTTGCTTTTCTTCCGTCAGATTGAAAACGCCCGCCACATACCAATTCCCCCAGGGACGCGCTGCGGTCAGCAGGACACTTGCTGTGTCGCCGCTGAAATCCTTGCGGCACATTTCCTGAGGTTTGACACACACAGTGGGCATGGCACATTTGAGAGCTTCAATACGCTTTTCATCCAGATCGCAGATGGCATCTCCCAGAGTGAACTGGAGTCCTGTCAGTGAGAAAAGAGAAATCCGGGACTTTGCCTGTTCAAAAGTGCTGTACTCCTTACGCAGCACAAGGGTGTCCGGATCAAGAAAAATGGAGGTATTGTGAAACGGGAAATAGGAAAAAAGCGGGATCACCGCATGATTTTTAAAATCCTCCCAGCTGAAAACATCGCTCCCGATGCGGCATGCATCAAAGATATCCATCGCCTCCATGGTGGCGCGTTCCATGCCGGTACAGCCCAGAAGATAGAAGTTTTCACCGACAACTTTCCGACCGGCAGCAACCACTCGGTGCATCGCTTCATTTGTGCTCATATCTGCTCTGCGGCGCTTCTCTCTGAACTGGTCATTATAGCGCATGGTATTGAGCAGACAATCCCATTTGATCGCCTCATATCCCCAGTCAAGCAGATTTTTGAAAACGGCAGGGATATACTCATTCTGCACCCCCGGATGGCTCAAATCAGCCCAGTAACGCCCCGGCCAGTTGAGCACATCGCACAAGCAGTAATCAGGATGTTTCTGAAAATATTCATTCATGTTGCCTTCGCAGGTCGCCCCGGTCCAGACGGCTGGGACAAGTCCCTGCTTTTTGATCTCATCAGAAACAAATTTCATGCCGCGGGGATAGGCCTCTTTCCGCGCATGGAACGCATCAACGCCCTCTTCGCTGTGGTAGCGCATGATCTTGTGGCACCACTCCCAATCCACCCAAATCACGATTTTGTCGTTGTAACTGCCAAAATGCTTTTTCATGGCGGCGGTATTTTCAAGGACGATTTTTTCATTGGCGTCAAACCGGACCGAATACCAGGTCATCCAGCCCACCGGGGGCGTGGTGAATCCATGAGAGTAAGAGATACCTTTCCAGCTTTTGAGATGGAACTTGTTCTGTGCAAAACTTTTCTCAAAACGGATCTCAAGGGGGGATTTTGAAGAAATTTCCGCCTCAAGGCAGTATTTTTTCTTTTTCCAGTCATAGGCAAGAAATGCTTTTCCCCTGAAACTGACGGCATTGTCTGTCCGTCTGCAATAGAGCAGATCGGCATCTTGAGGAACAGCGGGACCGGCAGCCGCAAGAAGAGTTTCTCCCTGCGAAGAGCTTTTCATGGCAAGAAGATCATCATTTTTCTCTCTGCCCTGCTTCAGAAAACACTTGAGTTTGAGGGAACCTTTTTTAACAGCGATCTTTACGCAGGAGTCACAGATGATGCACTCGGCAATGGCTTTTTCTTTCCGGTTATTTGCATCTTTGAAGGTGAAACGGTAAAGCCAGAAAAGATTTTCAAGTTTCCCTGTAAAAAAAGGGTCCGGAGCGCTTTCCCAGGTGTCAATAAAGAGTTTCCTGCCGTCTGCTGAAAAGAAAGTTCCCTCTGTGAGAATGGATATGAGTTTTCCGCTGCTGTCAGCGGCAAGGACTTTGAGAGTGTTCTTTTTATCGCAGCACTCCAAAGCGTAGTTTCTGAATTCAATATAGTCCATGATCATGTTCCCCTTGCGGTACCTCGGAAGATTGCATTTAATATACAGCCTTGATCATGCAAAAACAAGCCTTAAAAAGCAGTAAACACCTTGAAATATTCAAATCAGACTGTTATTTTATATTCTCATCACCAGAAAAGGAGTTTTTTACATGAAGTACGAAAACAAATACCGCCTTGATATACACGTCCACTGCGACAGCGGGAATCCTGCGCAGCTGGAAACTCTGGCAGAAATTTGCCGTTCACGAAATACCATCATCTGCCTCTCAGGGGGGCTGCGTTACGGCGGACACGATTTTCTGCCCAATGATGATGTGATCTCCATCTGCAAAAGATACCCGGACTGCTTTCTGCCCCTTGCCAAACTGGATCTGTGGGAAACAGCTGACCCGGCGGAAGTTTATCACTACGCTGAAAAAGGGGTGAAAGGCTTCAAGTGCATCTATCCTTATTACGAATATGACCACGACATCTACATGCCCGTCTACGAAGCCGCCGCCAAATGCGGACTGCCCCTTTTGTTCCACACCGGTAATTACCGTCCCAGCCCTGCGGATGAGATCTACCGCCGCCCCATGCTGAAAAACATGCACCCCATCCATCTGGACCGTATTGCCCGCTCTTTCCAGAAACTCAACATCGTCATGGCCCACATGGGGACAAGGATCTTTCAGGATGAAGCAAGCCAGTATATCAAGATGCTCCCCAATCTCTACGCAGATCTGGGGGGGTGCGGCCAGTGGCTCAGGATGCAGCCTGCCGACCTTGCAGAGATGCTCAAGCCGGATACAGTTGAATGCGACTGCACCATGGGCAATTTCCGCAAGCTGGTTCTGGGTTCAGATGCTTATGTCACTCATCCCCATATTATCAGCGAAGGCGCCGACCACTATTTGCGTCTGCTCCGGCGTATTGGGGTTCCTAAAACGATCATTGATGATGTCATGGGCAGAACCGTGGCATCGTGGATGGGTATTGAACTGGATGAACCTGATCAAGTTTGATTACTCCAGAGAGGGGAAGAGGGCTTTGCCCCCCCTTTCAAGCTCTTTACAGAAGCTGTTTTCGCAGGATCTGCCTTAAAGTGTTTCCGCATCCCCTGTCTGACTGATGGGGGCTTTTTCCCAATCTATAAGTTTCTTATGGCCTTTTTCATCCACTGCCACAAAGGTGCACTCTGCCTGAAAGCGGATCTCACATCCCACGACCACCAGAACCTTGAAAGAAAAACTTGTTTTTCCTTTCCGGGGTTCCACGCAGTTGAAAACCAGCAGTTCACCGGTATGGATCGGCTTGTTGAAGACAGCTTCTGAAATGCGCCGGGTGACGATCCGCTTTTCGCCTGTTGCCCAGATGGCGTAAACTGAGGCGGCTTCATCAAGCCAGTACATAAGTTGTCCGCCGAAAAGATTGCCGCTGACACCCAGATCAAGGGTTTTGCAAATATGGGTCGTGATCTTCATATCTTTTTCTCCTCCCCCTGAAGCGCACTGCCGTTACTTTTTTTCTCAGGCGCTTTGTAATTTTTGTACTTTCTGAACATTTCAATAACAAAGAGCAGTCCGATACCCCACGCCGCAAGGGGGGCAGCCCAGATGGCAGGATCTGTTACAGTATGGTGATAGCGCCCATTCCCCAGAAGGGAACATGGCGATATCCAAATCTGCGACACCTTGATATCGCTGTTGGCGGCAGCGACCATGGGGATGACTCCCAGGGCAAAGGAAACAACCAGCAGCCATCCCCATCCCGGCATGGAGGGAACCTTGCGGTTCAGGATGATTGCGATCTCGCAGTAGCAGATGATGTAAGCTGCAATGCTGAAAGTTATAAGCGCCATCGCCTCTTTCATCCGTGCAGCAAGGAGTACCGACACAAGGGCAAATATAAGCAGAAGTATCAGAGAAAAAACCACTCCGCCGCAGCGGTTGCTGGAAAAGAGATAATGAAGAAATCTTCCCGCCGGATTCCGGGGGACCTGAGCCAATACCCTGCCCCCCGGTTCATCCCGGTCGCAGACCGCAAGAAATCCGGAAAAGGCAGTTGCCCCCATGATCATGAAAAGAATCAGATACTGAGGTTCCCGGTGAAAAGTTTCCATGAAAAACGCCGTGATCAAAAGAGGCACAAGCAGGATGCAGAGCAGGATACGCAAAGGCATCATCCGGTTGGAAAAGGGCGGAGTGATCATGGCAATGGTGGCGGCAAGCAGCATGGCAAAGAGCATCAGCCATCCCCCCTGAAAGATGCAGAAGTTGATGAATCCGAAATTGCGATGGTCAAGCATGGGCGCCAGACTGACGATGGTCAAAGGTCCGATCACCTGAAGTACAAAGTAGACAAAGAGCGCCTGCACCCATTTTTTCCCCAGAGATCCGCAAAAAAGCGCCGCCTGGATCAGGACCAGGGCGGGCATGACGCCTGCGCCGAAAATCAGCAGGATATCTTTCAGCGTCACATTTCTGAAAAAATAGGCAACGGTCATAAAAGGCAGACACAACGAGGCGATCAATCCCCAGATCACCAGAGCGCTTGCCAGTTTTCCACCGACGATCTGCCACGGCGAAAGGAGCGTTATGTTGGAAAAATCAAGCTCTTTGGAACTGCGTTCGGCAATAAAGCGGTTCATGGGATCCCAGACCGCCACAGCCAGCACGCAGAGATACATCAGCGCCGTATCAATAACGATGAAAACAGTCCCTGCCTCTGAGAACTCCTTCCACTCAGAAAAGGTCAGATTGAAGACAAAGAGAACCAGCAGCTGCACGCCCAGCAATCCTCCTGCCAGAGAGAGGAGAAGTCTGTTATGGAAAAATTGCCGCATCTCCTTGACCAGAACCGGATTCAGAAAATCATCCCAGTATTTTTTCTTATCGTTCATATTACTGCACCTTTCCCTCAGTTACGCGCATGAAAAGTTCTTCCAGACTCATTTTTTCCCG
>JAGBWB010000173.1 GCA_017629975.1 Lentisphaeria bacterium | reverse complement strand
CCGGCAGTATATTATCCGGCCCCATTTGGTAAAACTCAACACCAAAGCTCTTGTATTCAATCATCTGGGCAACTGGAGCCAGGTTCCTGAGGAACAGGAACGCATCAGAGAAAAATGCAAAGAACTCCCCTACCCTGTCACTCTTGCATACGACGGTATGAAAATCACACTCTGACACACTTGAAAGCCCCCCCTTCCCCTGATTCTCAGGATACAGGCACAAAAAAAGCCCCTCCCTTCGAAGTGATTTTTTGTTTTCAGTTAAGGTTTGCCTCCTCTGTTTTGGCAGGGGACAGAGGAGTTTTTCAAAGCCTGATCATGGCACGGATGTCATCGTGACCATGTTTTTCGTGTTTGCCAATCCCATCGTCATTTTTGCCGTTGCAGCCTTCGCTCCATACTGCAACAGCCTCTGCTTCACAACGAACACGATCAAAGAATCTTGTTTGGGGGTTGTAGATCCGTTCAAAAACTGGAATTTTCCCTTTGATATAATGAAATTTTTTGCCGCTGAAAGGATCAACTGGCAGCCATTCCGGAGCAGTCGCAGGATAAAATCCTTGTTTACGCTTTTCCAGTTCCAACTTCAGAAGTGTTTCAAGAAGAAGGTACATAGTATCCAATTCTGTGTACCTTTTGGGAATATTCTTTCGAGCCATTGTTCTGTCAAATAAAATGTGTTGAGTTAAAAGCGGATCTCCTTTATAAGAATTTTTTTGCTTAGATTTTATAAAAAGATTGCAGCTGTGCCTGATGACATACCAATACTGCGGAACAAACCACCGGAAATTTTTAATTGCCGGCAGCCATGATTTTCCTTCCCAGATCTGATCCTGAAAATCAAACAAGAGTGTTATTTCACCGCCAAGTGCAGCACGTTCCATTGCGGCAAGCTGTTTTCGTTTTTCGGTCAGAATATCCAGCTGTTTTTTTAATTCACACTGCTCAAGTTTACCGTTTTCGAGAAGTAATTCAAAAGCACTCTTCTTTTCCAACAACAGAGCATAACTGAACAGATGGCTTATAATGATATGATCTTTGTCCAAGCGGTCAATGCTTTTGTTGATACAATCCAATGCATCAATAACCGTCGCCATATCATTGTTTTGAAGAGCAAATCTTATACGCCACACTTGAACGCGGGCCAACTTGCGCAGCAGCAGGAGTTCATCTAAAATAATCCCGCTCAAATCATATTTCTTGTATTCCCTCATTTTCGGAGGAAGCATACCCGAAAAAAGATCGGAAATTTTCTTTAATTGAGGAGATTCATCAAATGTATTTTTCCAAACATCAAAGTTTTTTTTATCAAGATTTCCTTTAGGGAAGACAATAAAGTCATCTTGTTTCCGGGCAGCCGCCAAATCTTCAAAAGGCTTGAAGTGTTGCTCGAGATTTTTCCAAAAGCCGATGTTGTCGCTCCCTTCTTTATAATAAAAATCCCGTACTCCTTCGGCAGTTAATGGGAAACCGAAAAATTTCCCGGCTTGCAAAAGATTTTTCTGATAGGTCCTTTCTTCATTAAAAGCCGCTCCGATCATTACGCTCCAGGAAATGATAAATGCAACGAGCACGGTCAGATTGGGGCGGGAAAACATTTTTTTCCAGTTTTCATTTCCCGAATATAACTTAAAAAGACAGAAAAGTGCTCCCCAAATCGTAAAAAATCCAATAATGGCAATATTGAACGTAATTGAAAAAGTTTCAGCATGTATAAAGTTTATCACTCTGTAACAGCAGACAATGACTTCATAAAATGCCGGACCACCCAGAAAAACAAATGTCCAGCAAACACTTCCCGGGATGACCCAATGGGAATCCTTATGAAACACCGCAAGCGGGAGCAGCCAGAAAAAAGCTGCAATAAAAGTGTAATATCCGATCTCTCTTCCGAAAAAATATCCGCTTCCCCATACAGTAAGAGCCAATAGGACACAGACGGGAATGAACCAATTTTTGAATTTGTCAGGGACCTTTGTGTAAAAAAAGGCAAGGTTGCACAGCAGAGCCGTTAAAGCTAATACCGCTGCAATCAGCAGAAACCAGATAGAGATCTTCCAATCTTCTCTAAAATCGATCAAACATCCGCCCAGAGTCATCCAAGCGGCGACGCTCCAAGTACCCAAGGTGGCAAGAAGTGTGCTGAAAAAGGCAAGACTGCCCAGATATTCTCCGGAAAAGATCTTTTTCATAAAGGCTTTCATTTTCCCGCTTTCACATTTGGAACACATCTTATGCTTACTCTTCATAAGATAGCTTGAAAACTTTAATTTTCTACCGGGGATTTACTCTTTTTTAAGAAAAATTTGATTTCCGCTGTCAGAAGGCTCGAAAAAATTGCTCTTAAAGCAGTGAAGAGGATACGAATTTAACAGAAAAAAAGAAGTGAAGGAAAAATGAAGAAAAGAAACTCTCTCTTTCTGGCAGGAATGCTCACTGGCATTATCGGTACATCCGCTGTCTTTCTGGCGGTGCAGTTCAAAGCTGAAAAAAATGTTCCGGAACGACCCGCCGTTGCCCCGGCACCTTATGCCGCTGAATTTTTCCCCCCGCTCTATACCCGGACGCAATGCAGAAAATGGATCCGCTATGTGAAACATCTGATGATAAAAGGGTATAATCACACCACCTGGGATATGGCTATGGCAGCCGGATTGGGATCTTTTCTCCGTATGACGGAACTTCATCTGCTGGCGAATGAGAGGGCTCGTTTTCTTGCAGGAGCAAAACAAGATGCCTTTGTCGCCAAACATAAAAAGTGGGTGGAATTGTGGGCAAAACAAAGCCGGGAGCCTCCCCGGGATCCCGACGGCAATCTTATTGAAGGCACCATGGCGATCCCGATTCAGGCGGGACACCCGGGATACCTGATAGAGCAATACATCGAAAAATCACCGGAGTGGACAGCGTTTGTTCATTCTTCAGAAAATGAAAACAGCAATCAGAAGAAAGGAGCTGTAAAATGAAAAAAGATTATACCCACATCTGTATCGTGCTGGATGGCTCCGGCTCAATGGGATGTATCGAAGATGACATCAAAGGCAGTTTCAACACTTTTTGGAAAACACAGAAGGAGGCAGAAGGAAAAACAGTCTTTGACCTTTTTCAATTTTCCGATGAAGTGACTCATCTGGTCAACTCTGCCGATCTGGCGGAATTCAATGAGGATGTGATGGCAAAATACTGCTGTTCCGGATGCACAGCCTTGAACGATGCCGTCTGTATCGCCATCGACACCATGGGAAGAAAGTTCGCCGCCATGCCGGAAGAAGAACGGCCGGAAAATGTCCTTTGCGTTATTATTACAGACGGATTTGAAAACGCCAGTCAGAAGTTTACCGCAAAGGATGTGAAACAGCGTATCGAACACCAGAAAAATGTTTACAGCTGGGAGTTTGATTTCCTTGCCGCCAATCAGGATGCCTGGGAAACCGGAAAGACAATGGGGCTGACCGGGAAGCAGTGTGCCAACTTTGAACAATCGTGTGACGGCGTTGCCATGATGGCTGAGAGAATGTACTGCCGCGCCAATGAGACACGGCAGCGGAATAAATAAATTTTCAGTAAAGTCCGGAGCGTGCTTTTGCATCTGCAAGAGCACGCATTTTTGCGTCTCCGATCCGTTCCGGGAGCGTTCCGCCGATGCTTTTCACAACAGTTGAAAGCTGAGAGAAGATCTTCTCTTTTTCAAGCCATGGCTCCATGGTCACGACCTGATCCAGTCCGCGGAGTATTTCAGAAGCAAGGGCATCGTAAAATCTTTCTGCAAGATTTTCTTTTCCACTGGCTTTGCACTGATGATAGAAGAGCATGGCGTTGAGCGCCAGCACCGATGTCCGGGGATAGCAGGAACACATCAAATTCCACGGATCGCCGTCAGGAAGAGTCCTGTCGCCGCTGTCGCGAAAATCTGTCCGCAAAAGCAGAGCGGGCATGTCGGTCATCTTGGCGTAACAGAACTCCACAACTGTCCCTGAATCAAGATCGGTACCGTCAAAGTTGGCAAGGATGAGATCGCACTCAAAGAGGAGTTCAAAATCCGCATCGCGGATGCTTTCAGCGCTGCGTTCAGAAATTTCGCTTTCGCCGTCCTGGGGCAGCATCACCTTGTAGCGCCCCCCGGAACATTTTTCAATGGCATGGGCAAGAAGGAGATTGCCTCCCAGATCCTTGGCGTCAAAGAGGTCTCCGGCAAAGTAGATTTTCAAAGGTTTTTTTTCAAGAGCGTTTTCCATTTTTTCCTTTCTTCCTGTCGGGTGTAATATACTGTTGAAATCCGGCAAATGCAAGAGGAATCCGGAAGTTTCCTGTGTTTTTTTTCTTCAGGAGTTTGCATTCCCGGGTTCCTGAGTGTAAATTAAGTTTGAGAAGTCATTTCAACACCAACATTAAGGAAAATAAAAAATGAAAACCCGTATGATTGAATGGCGCAAAAGCGGCGCTCAGAAATTTTCTGCCGTCATCGCCGGAGATTTCTGCCCCAGAGAAGAAAATTGTGCCGACCTCACCGCCAGAGTCCATGAGATCACCGCGCCTGTCAAGCCCTTTTTTGATGATGCCGATATGAAAATACTCCAGTGGGAGTGCACCGTCACCCGGCAGGATACCCCCATTGACAAAAGCGGTCCCAACCACCGCTGCTATCCTGAATGCACCGTCTTTGCCGAAGCTCTTGATATCGACACTGTGCTCCTTGCCAACAACCATACCGGTGACTACGGAACCCCCGGCGTCATCGACACTCTTGAAGCCTTCAAAAAGCTCAATATCCGCACCGTGGGCGCGGGCATGACCGAAGCTGAGGCGGCAGAGCCTCTGCGCGTGGAGTACAACGGGATCAGGATCTCCATTCTCAACGCTGCTGAATATGAGTTCGGCATCGCCTACGATGACACTCCCGGCAGCAATGGACTTGACCCCATCCGCCTTGCGGCCCAGATCAAAGCTGAAAAAGCCTCAAACGATCTGGTTCTGTTGACGCTCCACGGGGGACATGAACATTTCCCCTTCCCCTCACCCCGTATGCGCTCCTGGTTCCGTTTCTTTGCGGACTGCGGTGCTGATGCGGTCTTTAACTGCCACACCCACTGTCCCCTGGGGTATGAGATTTACAACAATGTTCCCATCATCTACTCCCCCGGAAACTTCTATTTCCCCAACCGTCCCACTTCACTGCCCTGCTGGTACATCGGTTATGTGCCCAAGTTCTACTTTGACAAAGAGGGCGCCTGTGCTCTTGAGATCCTGCCCTACTTCAACTACAAGGCCGGACTGCGTCTTCCTGATGAAGAGGAGTCCAAGGCCTTCTTCGCCTACCTTGACAAGCTCTGCGCCCCCATCGGGGATGAAAAGGCTCTGAAAAAGCTCTTCAACGCCTGGTGTTCCAGGAGCGGTTACTTTGATGCTCTCTTCAACCGCAAGAAACCTGAACCCATTGATGAGCGTGAACAGGTCGCCGCCACTCTGGGATTGCGTAATGTGCTCACCTGCCAGACCCATCATGATCTTCTGCGGAACGATCTGCTTTTGATGGAGCGTTACCAGTTTACTGCCGCACAGCAGGATTTCGGACCTGTGGATGAGGCACGGCACCCTGAGTTTGTGAAACTTTGAATCAATTGAGTGCAACGTTATGAAAATTTTCATAATGACCGACCTTGAGGGGGTGGCAGGAGTCCTTGATTCAGTGAACTCCTGCAATCCTCAGGGGAGATACTATGATGAGAGCCGCCGGCTTCTGACTGAAGAGGTCAACGCAGCGGTCCGGGGATTCTTCCGGGGCGGAGCCACAGAGATCGTGGTTCAGATCGGACACCGCACCGACAGTATCGTTCCTGCGCTCCTTGATCCCCGCGCCTCTCTGGTGAGCGGACACTCCGAACCCGTCTGGCCCTGGGCCCTTGACAGTACCTTTGATGCTCTTGCTTTTGTGGGGCAGCACGCCAAGGCGGGCACCGCTTTTGCCCATCTGGCGCACACAGGGAACATGCGGACCGTGGATCAGCGGGTCAACGGTATCTCCATCGGCGAGTATGGGATGCTTGCCCTCTGCGCCGCCGAACTGGGACTCCCCACCATCTTTGCCGCAGGGGATGAAGCCCTCTGTCTTGAGGCGCAGAAACTGACTCCCGGCGTGGTGACGGCGGCGGGTAAGAGAGGATTGACTGACGATGACGGAAGTTCAGCGGCGCTGGACTTTGAAAGTTACCGCCTGAGCAAGACCGCTGCCCATCACTACCCCATTGCCAAAGTGCGGCAGCAGATCGAAGAGGGGGCGGAGCTGGCGGCGCGGCGTCTTGCTGCGGAGCCTGAATCGTTCCATTACCCCCGCATTGAGCTGCCCTGCTACATGGTTCGCGAATACCGGAGCAATCCGGGCACTCCCAAGCCCGAACCCTTTGCCAAGGCAGGGTACGCAGACTCCTTTATTGACGGATGCAACAACATCATCTATAATGAAAATCTTCCTGATACACCACTGGAAGATGTCATCATGTAAAAACAACCGGTCCAATACTCCGGCTCCGTGAAAAGGTTTTTCCTTTTTCCGGAGCCTTTTATCTTTTTTTGATGCTCCGCAGCATGGCGGGGGCGGCGGCGGGATCTTCGGGCCACTCGTGTTTGGGGTAGCGTGCTTTCATCTCTTTGCGGACCAGAGCGTAGCTGCCCTGCCAGAAACCGGGCAGGTCAGAGGTGGTCTGCACCGGGCGCATGGCAGGGGAAAGGAGTTCTATTTTCAAGGGGAGTTTTCTTGCTCCCACGGCGGGATGGATCTTCACGCCCAGCATCTCCTGAAGTTTCACCGATAAGAGGGGTTCCGTACCTGAATAATCAATACGGTGTTCTGCTCCGGCTGGGGTGCGGAATTTTTCCGGATAGAGGCGGTTGAGCTCCTCCCATGTACTGTTTCCCAGAAGAGAACGCAGAACGGGAACCCACTCCAGATGTTCCATCTGACTGAGGCTTTTCAAATCAGGGAAATAGCTCCAGGCGATTTCCGCAAGTTCCTTTTCATCCCATCCGGGGAAGTGTTCCCCCTCGCACCTGTGGGCGAAAAGGAGCCTTTCGCAGAGGGCGCGTCCTGCCTTGTCTCCGGCGGGGATGAGGGGGAGTCCCCGCTTGAGGGCGGCATCAAAGATGCCCTGAGCGGTTTCTCCGGGTTCGGGGAGTGCCGGGGTTTCAGAAAGAAGAATGGCGCCCAAAAGCGTCTGCTTGCGGCAGAGCACTTTCTGACTTGTTTCATCAAAGTAACAGCGGCGGCGCCGGGTGATCTGTGCGCTGTAATGCTCCAGAATGAACTCCTTTGAGACCTGCGCCCCTTTGAAGATGGTTCCGTCGGCTGAACTTCTTCCGCCCAGCTCTGCCACCGCAATAAATTCACTGTTGAAAAGGGAGTCAGTTTCAGAGATCTTCCCCCCTCTGCCGTTGAGGAGCGTATAGGCGTTGCGGTTTTTCCCCCTCTGCCTGGCCGCCCGCTCCGGGAATCCAGCCAGCAGCAGTTCACCGCAGTAAACTGTGGAGTGGAGCTTTTCTTCTGCGCCGGTCAGACGCCTGAGCTGTTCCAGAGTCTGGCGGAGCTGGCGGTGATCTTTCAGATGGCGGCGCAGATGTTCAATGTGGCGCTCCAGGTCGGCGCATTCAGGGAAAGTGGCGTCCGTACGGTTTTCAAGAAGAGCTGCGATCTCAAGAGCAAGAGTGGTGAGGGAACGCCTTTGCCCCTCAGCGATGATGGCGCCCACCCGGGGATGCACCGGCAGACGGGCGATTTCCCGGCCTGCCGGGGTGGGGCGTCCTGAGTCATCAAGGGCGCCCAGATCCTGAAGCAGACGGACCGCTTCAATGCGGGCGCTTTCAGGGGGCTGATCGGGGAGCGCCATCTCTTCACATTTGCCGCCCCAGAGAGCTATTTCCAGCATGATGCGCGACAATTCGCAGTCAAGGATCTCCGGGAGCCGGAAAGGCTTTCTTCCGGCGTGGGAGGTGCGTTCCCAGAGCCTGAGAGCTTTGCCGGAGGCAGTTCTTCCGGCGCGTCCGGAGCGCTGTTCGGCAGAGGCGCGGGAGATCATTTCGGTTTCAAGAAAGGTCAATCCGCTTTTGCTGTCGGTGCGGGGGAGCCTTTCATAGCCGCAGTCGATGACACAGCGGACATCGGGCACCGTAAGACTGCTTTCAGCCACATTGGTGGCAAGCACGATTTTCCGGGATCCCTCCGGAGCGGGGGAAAGGACCCGGCTCTGTTCACTTAAAGGGAGCGTCCCGTGGAGTTCCTCAAGGAAGACATTTTCTCCGAGGCGTCCCTCAAGGAGCGCAGCGCACCGTTTGATTTCCCCGGTGCCGGGGAAGAACGCAAGAAGGTTCCCTTCGCTTTCAGGGAGCATACGCAAGATGGCTCTTGCCATATCTTCAGGGATCTTTTCCCGGGGAGTGGTCACATCGCTCCAGAGCTGTTCCACAGGGAAGGTTTTGCCGGGTATTTCCAGCGTTTCATCCACCTCAAGTATTTTCTGAAGATTCCGGGTTTCCAGTGTTGCGGACATGACCACCACGTTGAGATCTTCCCGGAATCCCCGGCAGCTTTCCATAACAAAGGCAAAGAGCAGATCGCATTCGGCGGATCTTTCGTGAAATTCGTCAAAGATGATGACAGAGGTATCTTCAAGGGCGGGATCGCTCTGGATCTTCCGCAGGAGCACACCGGGCGTCATGGTGATGATGCGGCTCTTGCTGCTGACACAGTGTTCGTTTTTGACAGAATACCCCACTGTGCCGCCCACCTTTTCCCCCAGCATGGCGCTGATACGCAAGGCGGCGGCAGAGGCCGCCACGCGGCGGGGCTCCACCATGATGATCTTACCGGGGAACTCTTTGGCAAGAGCGCCCGGGACACAGGTGGTTTTACCCGCTCCGGGGGCGGCGCTCAAGAGAAGTTTTCCGTCACGGCGCACCCGGCGGCAGATCTCGTCAAGGAAAGGAGTGATGGGCAGATTCATGCCCCGGATGACTCCCCGGAAATTTTTTTATCTTTTCTGACCACATCCCAGCAGCGGTAGATCTGAGGCACAAGGTACTTGATGACCGACGCGGCGGGCAGGGCAAGGATCATACCGGGAATACCGGCGAAAATAGCACCCAGAAGAACCACGATAATGGTTTCAAGGGTGGTCAGTCCCAGAGATTCACCGATGACCATGGGGTAGAGAATGAACTGCTCCACAACGCCGTTGTAGAGAAGATAACAGCCCAATATGAGCACCAGCTGAGTGACTCCGGCATCCCCTGCAAGATAGGTCACCAGCAGCGTCAGAGCGCAGGAAAGGATGGGACCCACATAGG
The DNA here is from genome assembly GCA_017629975.1 of Lentisphaeria bacterium. GTDB lineage: Bacteria > Verrucomicrobiota > Lentisphaeria > Victivallales > Victivallaceae > UBA1784. Next base: position 2,151 of record JAGBWB010000173.1, on the reverse strand, counting down.
GCAGGAGCAGTCCGCAGCCTGCGATGATACCCAGAATGGGGAAGTAGGGAACATGCAGAATTCCGAAAAGGATGGTGTAAACGGTACTGTCAATGACCACCAGAGTCAGATATCCCCGCACCCAGATGCGGAGACGGCTGAAAACACCGCTCAGAATGCGCTGGGCTTCAGCAAGGGTGCTTTCAGAAACATTGGGGAGCCAGCGGCTGACCAGAATTGTCCTGACGGCATAATTCCCCCCCTTGTTTTCATCGGCGGAGTTTTTGTACTCAGCCATCTTCATGAGGAAAAGCATTCCGAAGAAGAGGGCAAGAAGCAGGTCGCAGACCAGAGTTCCCACAAATCCCATGACATTGAAAAGGAATGAGAAAACGCCCCCTGAACGGCGCCAGAGCATTGTCGCAAGTTCGTTGCGGGTCTTTTCATCCCGGAGCGTGGACTCGGCTTTCTCAATCAGGTACCGGGCGGCAGGAAAGGTCATGAGCTTTTCCCGGATCTTCTGCAATTGGGAGACGGGGAGCTTTACGGGTGTGTTTTTACCTGCGGCAGCACTCGTTTCAGCTCCGGGAGGCGCAACGCTCTGTGCCGCCGCAACGGTGCGGAACTTTTCACTGATGCCTTTGAAATAGTAGGAGCTGAGCATATATACGCCCCCTGCCAGAAGAGCGAATGCCACCAGTACGGCAAAGGCGGTCTGACCCACCGCGCGGGCGATGATCTTCTGCTCCTCTTTGTGGGCGAGCTGTTCCGGAGTGGGGGGATCGCTTTCTTTGCGTTTGAGAGCGGCGGCAAGTTTCCGGGGGAGCCAGCAGAGGGCTGAAGTCAGTGATCCGAGGAAAAATCCGATCCCTTTTTTGCGGCGCCAGTTTTGCTCCAGATACTGCTCAAGAGGCAGCAGCAGATAGGCGATGATAAGTCCGAATATCACTGAACGCAGCAGCGTAGCAGTGAGGATGAATACAGCGATGACGATGAGGGCGGCAATGACGCCTGCACCGGAGCGGAGCAGCTGACGGCGCCGCTCTGTGCTCTGAGCGATCTCATCAAGTATCTCCTGAAATTTTTCCTCCGCCATGCCTGCTGCGCGGACCACTGCCGCAAGTTTTTCCGCCGCCCCGGCGATGCCGTCGGGACGGTGGATCATGGCAGCTGCCAGACGGATGAAATGCTCCCGCTTTTCAAGGGGGAGTGCAAGGAGTTGTTCAACGATCTCTTTTTCTTTGCACAAAGGAGTCTGTTCCAGCTCCTGCCACACCTGTTCGGCGTTCACATCAGGAGCAGATTCATCCATTACCCGGCAGAAGAGCGCTTCACTTCGGGGATCAAGTTCCCCCTCCTCAGTGAAAAGATATTTGAGGAAACGGTAACAGACCGATCTGGAGCTCTCTTTGCTGCGGAAAAAAGAGGCCGCTGTGTTGAAGGAACCGCGGAGCGCATTACCGCTTTCACGCCGCAGTTCCGACAACCCTTTGCCTATTTCACGGAGTATGCTCATAACTGTTTCTTACTTGACGACCACACCGGAACCGGCAACGACTTCACCGATCCGGCAGGCCTTGAAGCCGCAGTTATTGATGGTCTCAATGGCTTTGTCAGCGTCAGAGGCGGGAACGAACCAGACCATACCCACACCCATGTTGAAGACGCGGTAAGCCTCTTCGTGACCGACTTCGCCCTTTTCCACCATCAGTTTGAAGATGGGGGGAATGGGCATATCTTTCACATCAAAGACCACGCCCACGCCCTCAGGGAGGATCCGGGGCACGTTGTCATAGAGACCGCCGCCGGTGATATGGGCGATACCGTCAAGGGCAATGCCGGAGTCCAGAGCGGCTCTGATGGCGGGATAGTAGCAGATATGGGGCTTGAGCAGAGCTTCGCCCACGCTTTCGCCGTTGAGTTCGGCGGGCTTGTCGTTGACGGTGTATCCGGCCTTGTCAAAGAGGATCTTGCGGGCAAGGCTGAAGCCGTTGGTGTGGAGTCCGTTGGAGTTGATACCCACGGCAACGTGTCCGGGAGCGATCTTTTCGCCGGTAATGATCTTGGATTTTTCAATGATGCCGGTGATGACACCCACCAAATCAAAGTCATTGCCGTACATACCGGGCATTTCAGCAGTTTCACCGCCCAGCACGGCACAGTTGGCAGCTT
>JAGBWB010000172.1 GCA_017629975.1 Lentisphaeria bacterium | reverse complement strand
GGAAATCCTGGAATTTGGCATGGGTGTTGAACCAGAGCACAGGGACTCCGATACAGTTGAAACTGCGGTCATCACCGGCGTCCTTGAAAGGACGTTTCTCGTAAATAGAGTCGATCTCCGGGAGCTTTTCGGGAAGACCGATGTGAACAACATCTGTTCCAAAATGCATTCCCACACTGTCAAAGTTCATGAAAAATTCCCACTTGCGCTCCGGATGGGATTTGACAAAGGAGTCACTGCCCACAGGATTGGAGCCGATACAATACTCTTCGGCATCAAATGAGGCAAATTCAAATGTCCATTCAGGCAGCTGATCTTTGAGGAGTCTTGCCAGTTCCAGAACGCAGGCGACGCCTGAAGCGTTATCGCTTGCCGCCTGTCCGAAAGGCGCAGCATCATGGTGAGCTCCGAAAATGGCGCGTTTGGTACCGGTTCCGGGACGGGTGGCGATCACGTTGGAGGATTTATGAGGAAATGTGTCCGCATCAATGATAAGACGGTAACGGTTTTTCTTGTGGTTGGCAAGATACATGGCGCCTGTCTCTGAAACAACTGCCGTTCCCAGCTGCTTCAGATAGGGGGAGCGCTGGATCTTGGAACTGGGAGCACAAGTGGTATGGTAGGCTGCGTCACTGATGAAAACAGCACCTGCGGCACCATGTTTGTCAAGGTCTTCGGCAATGCCGTTGCGGCCTCTGATATCTGCGCCGTCAGAGAAAAACTCCACGATGCAAAGTTTCCCTTTTACATCAATGGTGTCAAGATTTTTGAGCTCCTTTTCTGTGAGCCAGAGGGGGACTCCTTCCACATTGGTGCTTTGTGAAAAGAAGCAGGCAAGTGCTCCGGGAACGGGGATACAGCCGTTGTCAAGGTCTGCAAAGATCATGTGACCGAAACGCCAGCCGGTGGTATCAAACTTTTCCTGTTGAACATCGGTGTAACCGTATTTCCGGAACGTTTCTTCAATATAATCCGCCGCCGCCGCCACGCCGGGGGAACCCACATGGCGGGAGGGATGAAAACAAATCGAGTGCAGATGCTTTTCAATATTGGCAATGAGCTGTTCCATGGTCAGTCAAGCTCCATATAGTAGGTGGTGGAATCAAGATGTCTGGAAAATCCCGCTCTTTCGTAGGCGCGGCGGGCGGGAGCATGAGCGTCATCAAGACCGGTGGTCACTTTGACGACTTTGACTCCTGCCTTGCGGAACTCCTCCATCACATACTTATACATGGTCTGTCCGATGCCTTTCAAGCCGGTGGAGGTCAGGGCGCCGTTGTTGCAGATTTCTCCCCAGATGCCATTGATGGCGTAGGTGATGAATCCCACAAGTTCCCCTTCATGTTCACAGACGGCGATACCGTATGCGCCGCTTTCAATTTGGCCTTTTACCTGAAATCCTTTGGAAACATCATCGCCGTCGGGGTTGAGGATATCGGCAATGGAATCTCCGAGAGCCGCCCGGGACATCTTGCGGATGGGGCGCCACGCGATGTTGGCAATTTCCATGACCTTGAGAAGGTCGTCTTCACAATAGGGACGCATATTCATAAAAGTTGACTCCTTATATTTTAGTGTTTTAACCTAATATACAATCAGAACCATAACAAGTAAATAGCAATATCATGAAAAATTTGTCATTTTTTGCATTTCTTGACTTTTTGACTCCGGAGAGATATATTATTAAAAACAGTATTTAAGAATATCACACTTTCAGCTCAAGGAGTTTGCCATGGAACTTAAACAGGTTTTAAAAGAACGCAGAACAGTCAGACGATTTTCCCAGACCCCCATCCCCGATGAGGAACTGCGCGATTTGATCGACGCGGCAAGACTTGCTTCATGCGCAAGAAACGATCAGCGTCTGCGCTATGTGGTGGCCAGAACTCCTGAACTTGTGAACGCTATTTTCAAATTCACCGCCTGGGCCGGTTCCGTGGCGCCCCGGCGCAATCCGGTCCCCGGCGTTTCCGCCCCCACGGCCTTTATTGCCGTCATCGGCAAAAAAGCGGAGTCCGATACGCCGCTGCTTCAAACCGACTGCGGGGCCGCGATCCAGACCATTCAGCTTGCCGCCTGGGAAAAGAATATCGGCTGCTGCTGGATGGGCGCCATCAACCGTCAGGAAATACACGCTCTTCTGGGACTTCCTGAAGAAAGCGCCATTCTCTATATCATCGCCCTCGGATATGCCGCCGAAAAACCCGTCCATGATGATACGGATGATCCCGGCAAGGTCAAATACTATCTGGATGATGAAGATCTGCTCCATGTTCCGAAATTGACTGTTGAAGCTGTCACTACCTGGAAATGATAAAGCCTGCTGTATACTTTTTTTGCGGTATTGCCGCCTTGTGCGCCGCCTTGTGGATCGCGTCAGCGGCATGGGAGGCAGATAAACTCCAGCCGGGGAAAATGCCGGATCAGGACTATACTGCCGAAATTGCCCGGCTCATGGAGTCAAAACGGTTCAAAGAGGCGGAACTTCTCTGCTGTGATGTGATCGGCATGGGATTACCGGGAGGTGAAAATGCCAATATACAGCTCCGCCGCTGCCGGGAAGAGAGAAGATCATGGAACACCAACGCCCTGGATGTCATCAAAGGTTTTGCCACCGGAGCCGGTGACAACTCTGCCTCTCTCGCCGGTGCGGCGGCGGCGGATCTTTTTGTCTACGGCGATATCAGAGATCTGGGGGTACAGCTTTACCGCAAGGTCAGAGGATTGCCGGTGGATAGCGTCATCATCGCTCTTTCTGCCGCAGGAGTTGCCGTTGGAGTGACCGGTTTGGCCGATTCACTTCCCGCGTTGATGAAAATGCTCCACCGGATGGGGGCTTTGAGTACCTCTCTGCTGGATCATTGCCGGTCAGCTTTGCTGAATATAAAAAAACTGGGCCGTGTTTCTCAAGGAGAAAAACAGCTTTTCCAAAACCTGAACCGGGTCATGGAACAGCATGGCGTTTTGCGTTCAAAAACTGTACTGCGCGCTGTAAAGACTCCCGATGAACTTGACGCAGTCGTAAAGGTCGGGGAAAAAGCACCTGAAGTCCCTTTTCTGATTACCCACGCTGCACCTGAAGAGGGGGGCGCTCTGCTTTTGCGTTATTCTCAAAGTCAGGAACTTCTGACATTTCTTAAAGAGGCGGCGCGAAAAGGCGCTGCCGGGACGGAGTGGCTGAAAAAGCTCAGGATCGCCAAATTTTCTCTGAAAAATATTTATCAGGGAAGATTCCGGGAGATCATGGTCTATGAAGGCATCAAAAGTGCAAATGTCCGCCGCGGGCTTTGGGCGGGTGCTCTTCTTTTGCTCCTTGCCGGTCTCTTTTTCCTCAGAGGGAATATGGTCAGCGCCGGAAGAGCTTTACAAAAGTTGAAAGCAGTTTGTTCAAGATCTGGGGACGGACTTCAATCGTCCCCCGGGGACAATGCTCCTGACAACAGTAACAGCGGATGCAATTGTCAAGATCAAACACCGGAAGATCCCGGCCTTTGACCTTTTTAAGTTTTAACGACTGGGGCGGACACACCTGAACACAGCGTCCGCAGCTGATGCAGCCGGAGGAAATCAGTACCGGACGGCTCCCCGCAAGGTTGCGGAGCTGCTTTTTGAAGAGAGGCGGCAGCCATACGCCCCAGGCGTTGAGGAGCCCGGGAGGATCGGGGCGTTTATAGGGAGAAACTTCCGGGAGTTCCCCATGGTTTTCATAGGCAAAAGGTAACTTTCTGCGGGCAGCCTGTTGAAGCAGTACAAGCTCTGATTCCGGGACGCCCAACAGATTTGCAACTGAAGCATCCAGGGCGAGGGCATCCGTTGAGGCTGCCAGAAATCCGCTTGTGACGGGCGTACCGCTGCCGGGGCCGTTGCCTTCCATGCCCACAATGCCGTCAATAATGGAAATACCGGGTTTGACCGTAAGGTAAAGGTCAAGAAGCAGATCGGCAAAGCGTCTGAAATCACTGCCCACTGCCAGATGCCAGCTGAGACGGTCGGCGGAGTCAATGAGTCCGAAAAGGTTTTTGACTGCCAGAGTCAGAGTCATCATGGCGTGAGTTTTGGCTTTGGCAAGGTCTACGACAAGATCAAAATTTTCAAATTCCCGTGCGAGCTTCAGCTGCCTGAAACGGCATTCCTCCGGGAGTTTCAGCTCCCGGTAGTCGGTGAAATCATCGTAAACGACCCCCAGCTGCTCAAGTTTTTCCTCAAGAGCCATGATCTTGATAACGGCTTTTACGTGCTGGGTCCCCGGATTTTCCAGAAGGGTGACGCTTTTTGCTCCAGCGTCAAGAAGTTCCCGGCAGACGGCTTCAATGACCGCCGGATGAACTGCCGCCGGATCATCCGGGCGGCGGCTGAAAAGCAAGTTGGGTTTCAAGAGAACTTTTTTCCCCTCAAGGGAACCGTACTCTTTGAAAACCCCCTCCAGAACCTTGTGGAGCGCACTTTTGAATGCAGCTCCATCATAATCCTGAGTTGTACTGTAATAAACAGGAGTCCTCATTGGAGCGTTGTATCCCCTGAACTTTCGATCCGTTCATCCTTCAGGAATATTGTAAACTTATCAGCACTATGGGTCTTGCCGGAACTGACCGCCTTAGGACGTTTGCCGTCAAGAGAGGTGCACTCAATGGTCATGGAGGAACTCTTGAATTCAGCGCGGTCACAGTAGATGGTTTCTCCCGGCTCAACAGCATTGGGACGGCGGTTGATGACCACATCTTCAGTGGCTTCAGAGCGGTCAAGGGCAAGACCGTTGCCCAGTGCTATGGTGGAGGGAACACTGTTTTCTGCGGGCAGATCAAAAGGATCGGCATCAGGATCGCTGTTTGCCGCCGCTGTTGCTGCCGCCGCCGCTGCGCCCTGAGGCAGCAGTTTGGCAAAAAGCTCCAGCTTCTCACAATTCATACGGCTGCTGCCGTCGGTGACGGCGACCTTGCCGGTAAAAAGCGTTGTGTATTTTTTCAAATCGGCGACCATGGTGTCTGATGTCAGCTCCCGGAATCCGGCGTTGCGGCCCAGCATGACGCCAGCGTCAGCATTGCGGGAGTTCTGAACAGGATCGGAACTGTCGGGAATTTGAGGCTCCGCATTTTTCTGGCTGGTAAGTTTTACATGACCGTCGCCGGTAACTTTGATCAAACGCAGTGAACCTGACTGGAACATTCCCGGACGGTTGGGCGCGCCGGGGAGGGCAGGCGTGAAATAGAATTCCAGGTTGTCCCCCTCAAGGCCGTTTGATTCATCCTGCATATTGGCATTGCCTGAGGCGACAATGCGTTTGAGCGTTTTGCCCCTGCCGGAAGCTCCCGAAGCGACTCCGGGGATGGAAACAGGCTTGTCACCGGACTTCTGCGGTTCAAGATACATTTCAAGGTGGTCGCATGTGAGGCGGGATTTGCCCCGGGTGGAGCAGACGTTGCCTGAAAATTTGACCCGATCCTCATTGTAATTGAAAATGCCCCGGTCGGCGGTCAGGACAGATTTTTCCTTTTTCTCATCAGGAGTTCCGGTGATCTTCACACCTTCTTCGGCAAAGGCATTTTCAATATCTTTGTTCCGCGGATTGGCTGCTGACGGTTTCAGATTAACGGTCAGCCGCCGGGTTTCCAGAGTATTGCCGCCGGAAACGCATTTGACATTGCCGGTGAAAAGGACCTTGTCGGTGGCGTAATTCAAGTCGGCTTCATCGGAACTCAAGGTTGAAAAACCGCTTTGTTCACGGCGGAAAATTTTTACATTTTCTTTACACTGGGCCCTCTTGAATTCAAGAGAACCTGTATTGATTTCACCCGTTCCGCTCAGCAGGGAATCCGACTTGGCTTTGGGAGTGGATTTGGGGGGAACGGCGGAACTGCGTTCCAGGGTGACGCGCATCTTGCTGCATGCAAGTTCATGCTGCGGCGCGCTTCCCCGCACATGCCCCAGAAAATCGCAGATGCCTGTGGAAAAGTTGAAGTTGCCGTAATCTGACATCAAATAACGTTTTTCACCTTTCTCTTCCAGGCGCATCCAGCATTCAGCGGGGACGATCAGCTGTTGTTTGTCGCGGAAATAGATAAGCTCTTTCCCTCTGAGAGTGAAATTGCCGCCGCTTTGCAGTTCCGGTTGTTTTTTATCACCGGTGACAGTCAGCTGCCCCCGGGGGACATCATAGACCAGATGATCGCCGGTCAGAACGCGGGATTCTTTGACAGAAGCTCCGGCGGGCAGGAGCTTTTCCACTCTGACATGTCCGTCGGCATAGAGCATTCTGATGCCGGAAAAATCTGTGGAGCTCTTCTCTTTTGTCTTGGAGTTGCCGCCGAAATCAACAGTCAGACGGTCGCAGGTCAGCTTGACCTGTCTGTCAATGACTGTGACTTTCCCCAGAAGCATGAGCCGGCGTCTGGCGGTATCCATGTGGAGCATATCCGAGGTGCCGCGTATAAATTCATACCGGGCAGGAACTTTTCCCTTGAGAAGACGGGGATCGCAGTTTTTGCCCCGCATGATGATCCGCACCTTGGAGTTGACTTTAAGCTGGCGGCGCTTGAAATCAGAAGCAAAACCCACACCGTCAAGGTCAACAAGAGGAGAACGCAATTTGACTTCGCGGTCGCCTGTTGCGGTGCGTTCCGTCTGATTCAGAACTCCCTCCGGGGTGAAGATCACAGCATCGCAATAACTGGCGCGGGCTGCCCAGAAACGGATCACATCTGCAAGAGAGGACTCCAGAGGATAGAGCTGAAGATCCCAGTCATTCCGGATACGGTCAGGATTCACCTTCTTCTGAAGCATGTTGATAATGACATTATGACCGTAAAGCAGCTGCGCCCTGTATTCTGCCTTGTTGGCAAAAATCATGGATTGAAGGGCCCCTTTCTGGTAAAAAGGGACCTTTACATTGCTTACGGTAACACCGTCAAGTCCATTTGCCGAATTGGCTGACAAATGAGACAGCAGCAGCATTGACAGAAAAAGGAGTGCTTTTTTCATCGGCGGTAACGCTCCAGTAATCCATCAAGGTCGCCTCGTGCCTGAAGCAGCAGACGCATGGTTTCGCAGACAGCTCCATGACCGCCCGGAGTTTTTGTCCGGTAGATCACCACTTCATCCAGTTCAGGCACGCCGTCTGCCACTGCAACGGGGATCCCCACGCGGCTCAAAACAGGCATATCGATCACATCGTCGCCGATGTAAAGGCACTCTTCAGGTTTGAGCTGATACTCAACCAGAATTTTTTCAAACTCTTCAAGTTTGTCATGGATGTTTTCTCTGACAAAGGTGATGCCGAGTTCAGCGGCCCGTTCCCGGTTGGCGGGGGATCCTCTGCCTGAAAGCAGTCCCACCATGATTCCGGCGCGCATGGCAAGTTTCAGCCAGTGGCCGTCGCGGTAGTGGAAAAATTTGATCAATTCGGGACCACCGTATCCCACTCTTCCGTCTGTGAGAACGCCGTCAATATCCAGAATGACCGCCTTGATGAGACGGGCTTTTTCAGCGGAGATCATAAATCTGTTTTACCTTGGTGAGAACTTCTGTGATGCCGTCAAAGTCCAGAGAGTTGGGCCCATCGGACCAGGCTTCGGCGGGGCGGGGGTGGACTTCAGCAAAGAGAGCGTCAATGCCCACTGCGGCGGCGGCGCGCGCCAGGGGGAAGACAAATTCCCGCTGACCGCCGGAGGCGTTGCCCAGACCGCCGGGGAGCTGCACAGAGTGAGTGGCGTCAAAGACCACGGGTACATCAAAGTTCCGCATGGTTGCGAGGCCGCGCATATCCACCACCAGATTGTGATATCCGAAGCTGCTGCCTCTTTCGGTCAGCAGAACTTTGTTGTTTCCGGTCATGCGGACCTTTTCAATGCACCCTTTCATGTCCTCAGGGGCCATGAACTGACCTTTTTTGATGTTGACCGGCAGACCGCTTTTCCCGGCAGCCTGAAGCAGATCTGTCTGACGGCAGAGGAACGCCGGGATCTGAAGCATATCCACCACTGAAGCCACTGCTGCCACTTCGTCACTTTCGTGGACATCGGTAATAACAGGCACATCGCACTGTTTTTTCACTTCGGCAAAGATCTTGAGTCCCTCTTCAAGACCGGGGCCGCGGCGGGAAGAGCCGCTGGAACGGTTGGCTTTATCAAAGGAGGCCTTGAAGATATACTGGATATCCAGTTTTTCGCAGAGAGCTTTGAGAAAAAGGGCGACTTCGCAGCAGAGTTCTGCGCCTTCAGCGGTACAGGGGCCGCCGATAAGGGTCAGTTTGGAGCCTCCGATAACGATATTGTCATTGACTTTGACGCAATTCATAATCTTCCTTTCAGTAAAAGTTCAGCCTTTTCCAGATCTTCGGGGGTATCCACCCCGATGGTGGTGAGTTCGGTGGTGATGACTTTGATGCCGATGCCGTTTTCCAGCGCCCGGAGCTGTTCAAGTTTTTCAGAGTTTTCAAGTTTTCCGGGGGGCAGCTGCACAAAACGCTCAAGGATATCCTTGCGGTAAGCGTAAATTCCCCAGTGCAGCCACACCTGATCCGGAGTACCGCCCTTACGG
>JAGBWB010000171.1 GCA_017629975.1 Lentisphaeria bacterium | reverse complement strand
TTCAAATTGTGCGGGAAACTTGAAAAATTTCGGGTATGCTTTTGCCACTTATACTTCCACGTGGGATGATATGTTTCCGCCGTATACCATTTACGAATCCAACAACAAGGCAAACAACCCCGGTGATGTTTCTATGGCTAAAATCAACGGTAAAGATGCAAAGTATGCATGGTCCTGGGGGTATGAGCTTTGGAAGGAGAGACTGGTTACCAGATCATCGTTCAACTGTCAAACGCTGTTGAGCATGGTGGACAAAACATCAGGAGAAACCAGCAGCAGTATTCACTCTCTGGACACCACTGCGGCATCATTCGTTCATATTTCCTATGGATACAACGCCAGGTTTTTCGGAGTTATTTCCAGCCGGGTAAATGGTGCAAGCTGGGGGAAACCCCGTCCGGTCAAAGCCAGTGAGATCCGCAACTCTTCAGCGATGGTGCTGACAGATATTGCCACATATAAAAATGGGCTTCTCCATGACCAGAGCGAATACACTTTTCTGGATCAAACCAACACCGCCAACAAAACTTATGCCCACCAGCGGCACAACAATACCGGCAATACTCTCCGTGCCGACGGTTCAGCGGACAATGTAGTGCAATCTGAATTCACCTTGCACCGCGGACATAATCCCGATGCCGTCAAATTGTTGAACTGGTATAAAACGAAGTAATTGAGGTGGGAATATGAAAAAAAGTTTTCTTTTTCTGTTGTCGGTGCTGGGGATATTCACTCTCTCAGCGAGAATGGTGTATATTACCCGTCACGGTCAGGTCGGCGACAAAAAATACTTTGAGCAGTCTGTCAAAGAGATAAAACTTACTCCGCTGGGCGTTTTTCAATCGCAGGCTCTGGCGGATCATCTGCTCAATAAATGCCGTTTCAACGGAAACGTCTATGTTTCTCCGCTCTACCGCACCATTGAAACCGGAAGTATCATTGCCGATCCATTGAAAAAACCGGTCATCATTGAGCCGGGACTTCAGGAGGTCGCCCGCAAAGCCACTCCTCCCGGAATGACCAAAGAGCAAATCGAAAAGTTTTTCCCCGGCAAAACCATTTTTCCGGCAAATTTCAAAGAAAACTGGCGATTGAGTTTTGAGGATAATTTTGCCCGTCAGCTCCGGGTGAATGCCGCAGTCAAAAGGATATTACGCGAAGAGAAGGGCGATATTCTGCTGGTAAGCCACGGCGGAGTCATCGGCAATCTGATCAAGGCGTTGTTTCTGCAGAACAGTAATAACGTGAAAAAAATTTCCGGGACATCATGGAATTGTTCGCTTTTTGCCATTGAGCTTGATGAAAATGATAACATTGTAAAAGCTTCATATACAACGGAATTTCTGCCTGACGCCAAAGTCACCAGCAATTTCCGCACGCCGAAAATCCCCCGAACCGATGATCCGCGTTATGAAAATCTGACCGTCCGTCAAGCCGGTGAACGTTTGCTGATCATCACCCGGCACTGCCAGCAGACCGGCGGCATAAAAGGTGCCAGCTGCCCGATTCCCGGTGATGCCGGGATTTCAGCTCTGGGTATAAAACAATCCCTTGACCTGGGAAAAGAGTTGAAAAGACTCAACTTCAAGGGCAAAATTTACACATCACCGTATTTCCGCACCGTTGCCACCGGCTGCTACGCTGCCAGTGTGTGCGGCAGCAAAGTCTATCCTGATGCCCGGGTCCAGCGGAGATGCCACCGGAGCAGTGGGAATTTGAAAAACGGCGGAGCCACACTCAAACAGTTGCGGGATCTGTTCCCGAATGAGATCGCTCCCGACGCCCGACTCGATAACAACTGGATGATAAAAAGAGTCGAAACTCAAGACGATCAGTGCGAGAGAGTCAAAAAGGCTCTGAATGAAATTTTAGCCGAAAATCCCGGTGAAGATATCCTCATTGTCTGTCACGGTACCGGAGTGGCGGCTTACTACCGGAATCTTACCGGAAAAAACCCGCAGCATAAAGTTTGGAATTGTGCCATGTTCAAATTTGCCGTCGATAAAAAGGGCAAAATACGGTATCTGGGATACGATCACTCCTTTATGCCTGATGAAGAGGTCACCAATAATTTCAAAAGCTCTCTGCTCAAAAAACATGACGGGGAATCTGCCAGATAAACTGCTCCCGCTGCGGATCTTTATAAGTGAAAATCTCCGAAGAACCCTTCTTGACAACTTACTGCAAGTGTGGTATATATACCGGATATTTTGTATATTTCACAACCCCGAAAAAGGATAAAAACAAATGAAAAAATTCCTGTTGCTGATTTTTCCCGTACTGTTATTCCAGCTTTGTGCCGGAGAATCCTACAATTTTCTGCTGCTTTCAGACACACATTTCGGCGGTGCGGACACTTATTATAACGGTCCGGAAAAAATTTACCGTACAAAAAAAGACATTTACCGTGCTGATAAAGCTATGAACAATGTGACCGCAATGTTTGATGATATGGTCAAAAAGTCCGATGAAAAAACCCGCTTTGTCATTCATTGTGGAGAC
>JAGBWB010000170.1 GCA_017629975.1 Lentisphaeria bacterium | reverse complement strand
GGGGGGATTCATCACAGGTCTGGGATATAAAAGTCGTGAGCGGTCCTGCCAGAGCTGCCATGACCTATGCCGGAACTGCCGAGATCCACGCCCTTGAACTGGATGCAGTTGCCCGGAAAGGACAACTGAAACTTTCTGTCACTACCCGCTCTCAGTGGATCATAAATGCCATTGCGATCATTCCTGAAAAAGAGTATGCTCAGGTCAAAAAGAATGTTCTTGATCCTGAAATGGCTGAACTTGCCTCTCTGCCTCCTGAGATCCTGAAAAAGTGGAAAAAAATGCCTTACAAATCTGACATCCCCGAACCCCGGTGGAGCGCCGCAGAGAAAAAGCAGGGCTTTGCCATTTTCAGCAGAAACTGGGCAGAGCCCGTGTGGCCGGAGCAGTTCCCCCGCAAATCAGAAATCGGCAGAGCCGTCCGGGCGTTCACCTCTCTCGGTGAATCAGAACCCATGACATTTTCTGTTTATCCGCTTAAAAATTTCAAGCGGGTCACGCTTCAGGTAAAGCCTTTTGTCAATGAAAAAGGCGCGGTGCTTGCAGCAGATGCTGTTACGGCGCGTTATGTCCGATATGCCTGGGTGCGTCCCAATTACAATATGACAGGCTTCTACTACCGCGTTCCTGAAGTGCTGATGCCCTGGAGTGAACGTGCTCTTAAAGCAGGTGAACCTTTGCGTATCTGGCTGACTGTTGATACAAAAGTTCACACCGTCCCCGGCATCTACCGTTCAACAGCGCTCCTTGATATTGACGGTCAAAAGGTAAATGTGCCTCTGACTTTGCGGGTGCTGCCTTTCCGTCTGGTGAAAAATCCGAATGTGATTTTCGCCCAGTACTATGATCATCCTTACAAAAAAGCCGCAAGAGCGAAAGATGATTTTTCACGGCAGTGGTGGGAACAGCGTGCCGAGTATGAACACGCCCACATGCGTGACTCCGGACACGAAGGTATTACCGGTTCCATCTGGTTCACAAGGGATCGCCGGAGTGGAAAACTGATTCTGAATTTTGACGCCATGCAGAAACAAATCGATCTCATGCGGAAATACGGAATGGGTAAGTTCCCCATTCCCTGCGGCATGGGGACCTCTTCGCTTTACGCCTATTATATGAACGGGGCACTCATGGGCAGTCATATTGCCAGAGTCAAGATGCCTCCGAAAAAATTCTTTGAGGATTTTACTGCCATCACGCAGCTCATTGAAAACGAAGCCCGCCGCAGAGGCTGGCCTGAACTGCTCTATTACCCCATTGATGAACCGTCGGGCCAGGCAAATTCAGTGGCATTTATGGTTGAGATCCTGAAAGCCATCAAAAAGGTTCCGGGAGTCCGCACCTATGTGACCGCCAATCCGGCGGCAAGTGCTTATGCCCCCCTGAAACCTTATGTGGATGTCTGGAGCTGCCAGCCTTTTTCAATTCCTAAAAAGCAAGCAGAAACAGACATGAAAAAACAGCCGGGACTTGAGTATTGGAGTTATCCCAATCACAACTCCGGTGAAAACGACCATACACTTTCCATCGGAACCCGCATGACCTACGGATTCGGTCTCTGGCAGTCCGGATTCAAGGTGCTGATCCCCTGGATCTACAGTGTTTCCCGTCATGACCAGTGGAACAACCTTGATTCAAGCTCTTCCGACTTCGGAGTCCGTACTGCTCCTGACGGCCGTCCCATCCCCACCCCCTTGTGGGAAGCCTATCGCGAAGGTATAGATGACGGCAAATATCTCTACACCCTTGAAACACTGATCCGCACTGCTGCTGAGCGTGGATTCAAAAAAGAGGCCGCAGCAGCTCAAGCGGATCTTGATCTGGTCAAAAAGAATATGCTCATCCAGGAGCGGTATCGGGACAAAGATCTCTGGGCAGCCGACACTTTTGATGCCTACCGCTGGCTTCTGGCAGAAAACATTATGAAGCTCAACACTCTTCTTTACTGACTTTCTGCCTCCGTTAATGAACAAGGGAGTGCGCTCAATCTTGAACGCACTCCCTGATTCTTTGTCTGAATATGAAAATTCTTCAGAAAAAAGGCAAAAAAAAATGGCATCTCCAAGGGGAGTCGAACCCCTGTTGACGGGATGAGAACCCGTTGTCCTAGGCCTCTAGACGATGGAGACGCGTTTGAGTATGTATAAAATATACACCCGTTTTTAAAAAAGTCAAATGATTATTGTAAAATTCTTGAAAAAAAGTTGATGAGATGGTATATTATACTCAGAACAACATTAATCAAATCTCAGGAATTGTGAACTTATGTGTGACATCCGTACCCGTTTCGCTCCCAGTCCCACCGGATTTATGCATGTGGGAAACCTCAGGACTGCCCTTTATGCGTGGCTCCTTGCCCGTTCCGGCAAAGGCAGTTTTGTGCTGCGTATTGAAGATACTGACCAGAACCGCTATGTGGAAGGTGCTGTTGATATTATTTACTCAACCTTGAAACAGGCAGGGATCGACCACGACGAGGGGCCGGACAACGGCGGAAAATATGGCCCCTATATCCAGTCCGAAAGAAAACCTCTTTATAAAGAGTACGCTCAGAAGCTGGTTGAACTGGGAGGAGCCTACTACTGCTTCTGCGAAAAGTGTGAAGACCCCAATGACGGAACTGAGGAAAATAAAAATGAATTTTCCGACGGACGCTGCCCCGGTCACTGTGATGAGCTTTCTCCTGAAGAAATCAAGGCAAAACTTGATGCCAACACCCCCTATATGATCCGCCAGCGCATTGACCGCAGCGGAGCTACAATGTTCAGCGATGCTGTTTTCGGGGAAATTGAAATTGAAAACAAAGTCCTTGATGATCAGATCCTGCTGAAACAGGATGGTATGCCCACATACAACTTTGCCAATGTGATCGACGATCATCTTATGGGCATCACCCATGTGGTGCGGGGATGCGAATATCTCTCTTCAACTCCCAAATACAATCTGCTTTACAAGGCTTTCGGCTGGGAGATCCCCTCCTATGTCCACTTGCCCCTGATCATGGGTAAAGATGCCGAAGGGAATGTTTCCAAATTGTCAAAGCGTCACGGTTCAGTGAGCTTTGAAAACCTTGTGGAAGAAGGTTTTCTCCCCGAAGCCATCGTCAACTATATCGCTTTCCTCGGCTGGAACCCCAAGAGCGACCGTGAGATCTTCTCTCTGCCTGAACTGGCAGAGGCTTTCTCTCTTGCCGGACTCAACAAAGCTCCCGCTGTGTTTGACTACACCAAGCTCCGCTGGATGAACTCTGAACACCTCAAAATGATGGCTCCTGAAAAATTTGCCGCTCTTGCCAAACCCTTTGCCAAGATTTCAGGAACTGCCCTTGAAGAAAAGTGGCCCATCCTTGCTGAACTTATCCGTTCAAGGATCGAAACTCTTGTTGAGATCCCCGAAAAGATCGCATTCTTCCATGAATTGCCCCAATTCGGCGCTGATATGTTCAACAACAAAAAGAGCAAGTGTACTCCTGAAATCGCGAAATCCATTCTGGAAGAGCTGATTCCCAAGTTTGAGGCTCTGGCAGAATTGACTCCTGATACGGTCAATCCGCTGATTGAAAGTTGTGCCGCGGAAAGAGGCGTCAAGCTGGGACAGCCCATGTGGGCGGTGCGTATTTCTCTTTCCGGCTTGCCTGCCACTCCCGGCGGTCCTGCCGAGATCATGAACGTGCTGGGCAAAGAGGAGTCCATGCGGCGTCTTAAAGCCGGTTTGGCGATGCTTTGATAAAAAGACGGGATCTTTTACATGAATAACCGGGTGGCAGTCATAGCGATCATTGCTGAGAGTACTCAGGCGTCAGGTGAAATCAACGCCTTGCTCCATGAGTACAACAGCTTTATCATCGGACGCATGGGATTGCCTTACCGGGAGCGGAAAATGAATATTATAACCATCGCTGTGGATGCACCTCTTGCTGCGATCAATGCTTTGAGCGGCAAATTGGGACGCATCCCCGGCGTTACAGCCAAGGCGGTGTGTTCAAAAGAACAGGATCCAGAGTGACAGAAATATAAAGAATCCGGTTGATTTTTAATAAAATTTGCATACAGCAATATCTGCCTGACACCGAAAATATGTTTTGAGGTGAAAGATTACGGAAATTTGCTTGCTGTGTACCTTTTGGTGTGTTTTTCAGCGGCATCCGTTTTTTTCAGGCGGATGCCGCTGCTGCTTTTGAATGAGGAACGAAACACAGAAAAATGGAAAAGATTCTCCCTTTGCTCAATAAATTGCATACTCACCACTCTCTTGAGAAAAAAGAGTGGTGTGCGCTCCTTGCTCAATACGGCAATGAAACGCTGCGTCAGGCTGCCGCTGAAATGGCGCAGCAGATCGCCATTGAGCGCTTTGGCAACGGCGTTTTTGTGAGAGGGATCGTTGAATTTTCAAATTACTGCGTCAATGACTGTCTCTATTGCGGGATCCGCCGTTCCAACAAAAAAGCAGAGCGTTACCGTTTGGATGAAAAAGAGATCCTTGAATGCTGCCAGGCGGGCTTTGATTACGGATTCCGCACCTTTGTGCTGCAAAGCGGAGAGTACCGTTTCTGGAACTGCGACAAATTGTGCAGACTTCTCCGTGAAATCAAAACAGCTTTCCCTGAGTGTGCCGTCACTCTCTCTGTCGGGGAGTTGTCCGAAAGTGAGTATCAGCAGCTTTATGACTCCGGGGCAGACCGTTATCTGCTCCGCCATGAAAGTGCCTCCCCGGAACACTTTTCTATGATCCATCCGGCGCAGCAGACCCTTGACTCCCGCATGGAGTGTCTGAGAGTACTTAAAAAAATCGGATTTCAGACAGGATGCGGTTTCATGGTGGGGACTCCCGGTCAGACTCTGGAACATCTGGCTGAAGATATGGCATTTATCAGCACATTCAAACCGCACATGGTG
>JAGBWB010000169.1 GCA_017629975.1 Lentisphaeria bacterium | reverse complement strand
TGATTACATTTCCATGCGCTGGGGCGCCATACTCGGTTACCGCATTGAGGCGGATATGCGGAACGATCTTTTCCGTCACCTGCTGACACTGCCCTTTTCCTACTATGACTCCGAACGCAGCGGCACCATCCTGTCGCGGATGACCAACGACCTGACCACAGTATCTTCACTGGCGCACCGGGCGCCGGAAATCATTTTTTCAGCGACGCTCCGTTTTGTTTTCGGACTCGGCATCATGCTTTTCATCAACTGGCGTCTTGCCTGTTTTGCCATTCTTCCGGCGCCTTTCATCATCCTCTGGCTCCACTTTTTCCAGAACCGTATGCGTCACTCCCACGGCGAGGTACGGCGCAGTGTGGCTGAACTCAATGCCGGAGTTGACAACGCTGTCAAAGGCGTGCGTGAAACCCAGAGTTTCACCAACGAAAAGGAACAGATCAAAACCTTTGAAGCAAAAAACAGCGCCCTCCTGAACCGTCAGGAGATTCTGCGGCATCTGATGGCTGCCTTTCATATCGGGATGCGGCTGCTGCTCCACGGATACAGCCGTGTTTTTGTGGCGATCGGCGTTGTGCTGGTCTTTTTCAAGATGGCGGATACAGCGGAACTCATCGTCTTTTTCATGTATTCCCACTCCATCACCTTCCCCTTGATGATGATGGCGGAGCTTGTAGAACAGTATCAGCAGGGGATGGCGGCATTTGAAAGATTCCGGGAAGTTATGGAAATTACTCCGGAGATCCGCGATACCCCCGGCTGTCTGAAAGAACTCCCCTCCCCTTTGCAGGGAAAACTTGAGATACGGGGCCTTTATTTCAAATATCCCTCAACCAAAGAAAAGTCAGCTCAAGTCCTCAAAGATATCTCTCTGACCATCAATCCGGGAGAAAAAATCGCTCTTGTGGGGGAATCAGGAGCCGGAAAAACCACCCTCGGCGCGTTGATCCCCCGCTTTTATGAGCCGGAGTCAGGCGAAATATTGCTGGACGGCAGAAATATCAACTCCTACTCCCTGGAGCTGTTGCGTTCTCAGATCGGTACTGTCAGCCAGATGCCCTATATCTTTGACAACTCCATCAGAGAAAACATCGCCATCGGCGCTCCGGGAGCGGATGATGAAAAGATCATCACTGCCGCAAGATTTGCGGGGATCCACGATTTTATCATGTCGCTGCCTGAGCAATACGACTCCCGATGCGGAGAAAACGGCGTCAAACTCTCCGGCGGTCAGCGCCAGCGTATCGCCATTGCCAGACTCTTTCTGAAATCTCCCCCCATACTCATTCTTGATGAAGCGACCAGCGCCCTTGACAATGAATCAGAAGCCCTTGTTCAGGAAGCCTTTGACAAACTGGGAGCCGACCGGACGACCATCGTTATTGCCCACCGTCTTTCCACCATCAAAGACGCTGACCGCATATACTGCATGAAAGCAGGCGAGATCGTGGAATCAGGAACACACACGGAACTCCTTGCCCGCAAGGGGTATTATCATACATTGCATTCCAAAACCATTTCTTCTTCAGGGACACAACATGAAAAAGATCAGACAACTTTTTGATGCCGTGCTTTCGGCAGAAAAATTCTGGCTTGCCGGTGTTTTTATCATCACCTTTGCCGCCTTTGCACCTGCGTTGTTTTTCAAAGAACCGCTGTTTGATGATTCTTTTTACATCTTGAACGTTTTATCTGTTCAAACTTCATTTTTACGGATTTTTGATCCGGTGCTGAAGCTTGTGACGCCGCTGACCTCTCTGTCGCTTTACGCCGACTGGCTGCTGTGGGGTCAAAAACACTTTTTTTTCGGTGCTCATTTGACCAATATTCTGCTTCATTGCGGAACAGGAGTGCTTTTTTATCTTTTTTTGCGCTCTTTCAAATGGAACGGCCATGCGCTTACCCCTGCCTGGGCAGGTATGACGGCATTGATTTTCACATTGCACCCCCAGCGGGTCGAATCAGTTGTATGGCTGAGTGAAAGAAAAGACTGCCTTGCCATGTTTCTGGGGCTGGCGGCACTGTTTCTTTTTTGGCGGGCATTGCAGAAAGAAAAAATTTCATGGGGAAGTGCCTTGTGTTTCCTGCTTTCGCTTCTTGCCAAGCCCATGTGGCTCTTTTTCGCCGTTCCGGCAGCGGCGCTGATCTGGATGGAACGCCGTTCCTTTCAGTGGAAACTTTATCTGAAACTGCTTTTTCCGTCGTTACTGATTTCCGGTCTTTGCGGTGCTTTTCTGTTATGGGGAATTTTATCCGGTTCCGGCGGAACGGCGGAAATGCTGACTCCGGCAGCTCTTTTTCTGAAAATCGAAACGATTTTTTACAATTACGGCAACTATTTTCTCCGTACATTTCTGCCCGGCAATATTTATCCTTTGTACCCCTATTATGATCCCGCCATCCACCCCCGCTGGATGGCGCTGGCAGGGGCGGCTTTGCTGCTTCTCCCTTTCCTTGCCCGTAAAAAAGAGCTGCAGAGTGGTCTCTTTTTCGGGGTGCTTCCCATAGTGATCTGTTTTATCGTGTGCCTTGTGCCGGTGGTGGGATTTGTCCGTGTTGGCAACACTGACTTTGCTGACAGATACAGTTATCTGCCCTCGCTCTTTCTCGTTGCGGGAAGTGCCTTTCTGCTGAAACTGAATTTGCCCGGAGAAAGTGCTTTCGGCAGCTGGCTTCCTGTACTCGGCCTTTTGTATTGCGGCGGTTTTTTTTATCAGACAGAACAGTATATCCCCGTCTGGAAAAACGGGCGCACTACAACAGAACGGTCGGTCACCCTGCCCTACCCCAATTGCAATGCGGTCATTTCCCGAGCGATCCAGCATTACAATGATGGCGAATTTGACAAAGCGCTGGAAATCAGTCAGAAGAAATTCACAGAAAAAGATGCAAAAAACAATCCCCTTATCCAGGTTTTCAAATTATCTCTGCAGGGGATGATCCTTTTTCAGCAGGGCAAACCGGATGAAGGGATACGCTATCTGAACACGATCTATATGTCTACCCACAGCGGACTGGTCGCTGATTTCCCCATTGATTTTGCCCAGAAAATATTCACGACCGGTGCTGAATACCACCTGAGAAAATACAATGACCGCAAAGGAGGGGCCAATTTATATCTGCGCTGTTCAGTTTTCTTCAGAAACCATTCACAGCTTTACGAAGCCTTTTACGCCGGTATGGCGGCGTTGACCGAAGAAAATTATCCCGAAGCAGTAAAACAGTTCCGTCTGGCCCATCAACTTGATCCGCGGGAAAAACGGTGTCTGCAAAATCTGCGTTATGCGGAAAATAAGCTGAAGGAGCAGAAAAAATGAACATGCTGCTTTTGGATAAAGAAGATTTTATATCACAGGAACTGGTTTCCGTCAGCGGCAGACGCTTCACCCGGTTGAAGGAGTTTATCCATATCGAATGCGGGAAACAGATCAAATCAGGCGTCCGTAACGAAAGCTGCGGCAGTGCTGAAGTCGTTGAGATCGCTTCAGATCATGTAAAACTCAACTACCGCCCTGAATCAGCGCCGCCGCCTGCACCGCCGCTGACTCTTGTCATAGCGCTTCAACGGCCACAGACCTTCAGTAAAGTGATCCACAGCGCCGTCACTCTGGGGATCAAAAAGATCCACTTCATCCACACTTTCAAAGTGGAAAAAAGCTACTGGCAGAGTTCCCGGCTCAAAGCAGAAAGTTTGCAGGAGGAAATCGATCTGGCTCTGGAACAGGCCGCCGATCCGGTTGAACCCGAGCTTTTCTTCCACAAGCGGTTCAAGATATTTGCAGAAGATGAACTGGAGCATATCGCCGGAAACACCCTCCGGCTGATCGGGGATCCTGCCGGGAATGCCCCTGTTCCGCTTCATGGAACCCCTGTCACTCTGGCTCTCGGACCGGAGGGCGGCTTTACAGAGTATGAACTCAACACATTCAAAGAACACGGATTCGCCCCAATTTCTCTCGGCACGAGAATATTGAGAACAGAGTTTGCTCTGGCGGCACTGTTGGGAAAACTTCTTTTCTGAACTTTTTTGCTTCTTATGGAATAAGCACTGTTTCAGTGCACGGCTGTGATAAATCAATATAAATTATGGATTTGTCACTTTTTTTATTTGCAAAATATATAATGTTGCATTATATTATTTTACATACAGATATAAATATATTTATCTATACCGGGAAAAAGGTCTTAATGCCCTGTTTGAAATTTATCTATTCAGGATTTGACACTCCCGGAAAGTTTTCAAGCAATGAATAAATTTAGTATGCCTTACAAATCTCAAACAGGAGGACTTCATGGCTAATTTCCAACAGATTCTCAACGATGAGATCCGTCGTCTTGCGCGCAAAGAAACCAGCGGCACTTTGAAATAACTCAAAGCTCAGCTGGTGGAACTCCGCAAAGTCACCAACGAACTCAACCGCCGTCTCAAAGCTCTGGAAAGCAAAGAACCTCAAACAGCTGCAGCTCCTGAAGCAGCTCCTGAAGCAGCTTCCTCCGAGACTGCCAAAGTGCGTGTCACCGCTGAACGCATTGTGAAGTGGCGCACCAATCTGGGGCTGAATAAATCCCAGTACGCAGAACTTCTGGGTGTCAATCTGCTTTCAGTCATCCGTTGGGAAAGCGGTAAATCCACCCCCCGCGAAGAGCAGAAGCGGCGGATCGTTGCCATCCGCGATATGGGCAAGCGTGAACTTGCCAAACTGATGGCAGAAAAAAACATCAATGTGAAATCCAAGTAATACTTTTTAAGGAAAAACTCCCCGGCGCTGAACCGGGGAGTTTTTTTGTACCGCCAAGTGCCTGCACTTCAAGTTACGGCACAGGAGTTGTTCATAAAAATTCTCCTCTTCACTTTTATGAACAGCTTTGAGCTGCACAATCATACAGTATACTCTGCCGGAGTTATTTTTTCAACCTCTCAGATAAAAAAACACAAAAAATAGGTTGAAGAAAAAACTTACATACTCTTCCCTGAAAATATCTGAATATCACAATAAAATTACCTTTCCCGGAATTTTCACCTTGAACTTTTAATCCTTTGGTGCTATTGTAAAAGCGTGTCGCAGTTTTTCAAGCAAAATCCAGGAATTACAGGTATGAAAACTTTTCAGAAAATGTCATATTTCACTCTGATTGAACTGCTGGTCGTTATTGCTATCATCGCCATTCTCGCTGCGATGCTTCTTCCGGCACTGCAACAGGCACGCAACCGTGCAAAGCATACTACCTGCATCAGCAATTTGAATCAGATCGGCAAAGCCACAGGGTTTTACTCCGATGATCATGCCGATTTCCCCATGCCCTACCGTGCTCCCACTGAGGGGGGCATCAAGTCCTGGTGCGCTGCAGGTCCCTACGGATTGTTGACCCCCTATCTGCCGACTTCCGACCTTTACGCCCCCATAGGCGGGGTCAATTACAGCGACGGCAAATTCTACCGCCACCAGCTTGTCTGTCCGGTACGCGTTTTTGATCTGCCAAAAGCCCAGAATTCCTATCACTGTGCGACCCGCATGGATCTTGCGACCATCGCCAAACGTTCTCTGGTGCGGCTCCCCTCACGCTCCGCACACATCCTTGAAGGACACAGAGAGTGGCAGAGGTATGAATGTACCACACAGACCGGCAAAGCCACCATCATGTTTCCCCATGGAAATCCGACTTTCAACGACAATGAAGACTTCGCAGATCCCGCTCAAATCAACCTCCAGGGACAGACCTCCACGCTCTTTCTGGATCTGCATGTGGCACCGGTGGACCGACGCAGAGTCCCCTCGGGACACCGCCACAATAAAGCAGCTTACGCAAGTTTCTGGCAGCCATGGCCCTTCGGAAACGGTATCACCGGAAAATGGCACGACAACTGGTAAATCATCCATTATCTTTAAGGAAAGAAAAAATGTTGAAAATCCATAAAATCATCTCTGGAGCACTCGTCTTGAGTGCTGTCGCAGCCTCTGCTATTGAAAGCGTCCCCGGAATCCGGGGAAAAGCCGCAAAAATCAATGGCGACGTTGCTTATCTCAGTGATACCTCTTTCAAAAATTTTGATTTCAAAAAGGGGATAAGCGTCTCCTTCTGGATCAAAGGAAACCAGTGGACCCATCAGGCAGGGATCATTTCCGGAATAGGCGACACCAATATCAGCAAACGTTACAACAGCGCCACCGGCAGTTTCTATTTCAACACTCTTGTGGGAGGCAAGAATGCTGCGCTCCTCTGGGCGCCTGAGTGTTTCGCGGCCCCCTGCGGAAAATGGGTGAACATCGCTTTCAGCTACGACACTCAGAGCCGCATCACAACAGCCTATTTCAACGGCAAACAGTGTGCCATCTGGAATGTGGGCAAAGAATATCCCCGCCGCCGCACTTATGAACTGACTGGCAAGATCCGCAAAGCTCTGCCTTTCTGCATCGGCAAAGGTACAAAAAGCAACTTGAACGGCGTTATTGATGAAGTTTTCATTTACAACCGTCCCCTGAACGCTCAGGAAATCGCCCAGGTCAGTGCCGGAAAAATCCTGCCGGGGATCCAGGCGGCATACCTCTTTGACGATGCCGCTGATATCGGGAAAGACTCCTCACCTGCCAAACGCCACCTTGTAAAAATGACAGGTGTTCTGGGGCAGAAGATGCCAAAACTGGGTTTCAAAGTCAAAAGCAAGATCATCACTTCTGACAAAAACCTCACCGTCTGGAGCAGAAGCGCCATTGATAAGACTTTCAAGTACGATCAGGTCATCAGCACCGGCAAAACCACCGCACCTGCGGCGGAACTTGCTAAAAATGAATATGAATCCTTCCAGCTGGTCCTTTCACCTGCCAAACCTCTCAAAAATGTGAAAGTCACCCTGAGCGATTTCACTTTCAAAAATCACAAACTTGCAACCCAACTCCATAAAGTTGACTATGTGAATGTGGTCAAGACAAGCGGACTTTCCATTCTCAAGCCCGGAACCGTTCAGGGTGAAGCCGCCACCATGTTTGAAAAGGTCATCAATCACGGTCCCGGCGAATATCCTGACCCCATCGCCCCCGTCCAGACGCTCAAAAATATTTCAGCCGATCAGAGTTACGCTTTCTGGGTCACAGTCAAGAGCAGCGCACAGACTCCCGCTGGGATCTATTCCGCCCGGGCGGTCATTACCGCTGACGGCAACTATTCCATGACAGTTCCGCTGACGGTCAAGGTCCGCAACTTCGTACTGCCTGAGAAATTCAGCAGTCAGAATACCGCCATTATGAACTATTCCATGGCAGAGGGAAAACGGGAACTGTTCCACCGCATGGCTTCTGAACACCATGTCACCTTGTGTGACTTGGCAATAGATCCCGTCATCACCTTTGACGCCAAAGGCAATATGAAAGTCGATACCACAGAATTTGACCGCGAAGCCGCTCTTGCAATCAACAAATACCGCGCCAATACCATTTATTTCCCCGGTTGGGGATTTTATAAGCTCCCCAGGGACTTCAACACCCGCCAGACCTGGTGCGGCATCAAAGTCAGCACCGTCCCCGGTAAACTGACAGAGGAGTTCAAAGAAAAGTTCAGCCGTTATCTTGAATTCATGACCGCCCACCTGAAAAAGAAAGGATGGCTCAAATACACCCGGATCAGCATGGTGGATGAACCCCATACTGCCGCCGATTACGCCCTGTGTCAGGAGTTTGCCGCCCTTGTGCACCGTCACGCCCCCGGCGTCAAAACGCTGGTCACAAAGTGGCCCCTTAAACCGCTCATCGGCGCTCCTGACATCTGGTGTCTGGGTATGATCATCCCCTCTGACATCAAAGCCGCCATTGCAAGAGGCGAAAGTTTTGAATGGTACCCCAACTGGCACTTTGTCATTGACCGTCCCCTTATGGACAGCCGTATGCTGGGATTCATGATGCACAAGTTCAACATCAAAGGCATTCTTTATTTCAATATCACCCACGGCTGGAACAATCCGGCTCTGGTGCGTAAATTCCCCACCTTCACTTACAGCAACGGCAGAGTCATCAATGGTCTGGGACAGATCATTTATCCTCCTGAAGTGAAAAACGGCGCGCCTTTGAGCTCCCTGCGTTTTGTCATGTGCCGCGACGCTTATGAGGATTACGAATATCTGCTGCTGGCAGAAAAACTGATTGCCAAATGCAAAGATCCCGCCAGAGCCGCCGCCGCCAAAAAACTTGTAAAAGCATCTTGCGACGCCATCGTTCCTGCTTATGAAGCCTATGAAAAGAAAACCCAGTGGAAGAAGACCAAATGGGAAACCGACGGTGCAAAACTTCTCGTATGGCGCACAAAAATCGCTGATTTGATCGAATCTCTGCAAAAATAATATTCCGAAAACGATATATGGAAACCTTGCTTCACCATACTCCCGGGAATCCCCGGAATTCAGAGGGGTGTTTTGAAAAACTCAATGACGGAACACTCGTTTTCGCCTATACACGCTACAACGGCAGTCACTGGGACGATGAATGTTCGGCAGATATCTGCCTCATCCGCTCAACAGACGGCGGCGTGAGCTGGAGCGAACCCGAAGTCATCGTCAAAAACAAACGGCAGAATGTCATGTCGGTTTCGCTCCTGCGCCTGCAGGATGGACGCATGGGCATGGTCTATCTTGAAAAAACCATGATCGGCGATACCGGCTGGATCGACTGCCGTCCCTGGTTCACAGCCTCCTCTGACGAGATGAAAAGCTGGAGTACACCTGTTGATATAGCAAGTGTTCCGGCAGTCTATTTGTGCGTTCTCAACAACGCTCTTGTGCAGCTTGGAAACGGCCGTCTGATTTGTCCAGGCTCTTTTCACCGTCACAAGAAACGCCCCCGGGATTTCGGACGGGGCATCGGGCTTTTCTTTTATTCGGATGATGGAGGCGCCACCTGGGAACAGACGCCTGAATGCTGTTATCCGCCCCAGTGGAGCCACTCCGGACTTCAGGAGCCGGGCGTCGTTGAACTTAAAGAGGATCAGCTTATGGCATGGTTCCGTACCGGCAACGGCTGCCAGTACAAAAGTTTTTCTTACGACGGCGGCATGAGCTGGAGCGAAGTGGTGCCCGCCACAGATTTCAGATCCCCCGCCTCCCCCATGACTCTGAAGCGCAACCCCGCAGACGGAAACCTTTACGCTGTGTGGAACGATTATCACCCCGCCCGGAGCGTCAACTTTGACCTCGCCCTTACCCGGGGATCCGGTCAGGGCATCTGGACCGGGGGCAGGACTCCCCTTGTCCTTGCCAGAAGTACCGACAACGGCAAAACCTGGAGCAGCCACACCATCCTTGAAAATGCCCCCGACCGTGGATTCGGTTACACAGCCATGTTCTTCAACGGAGATGATCTGCTTCTGGCCTACTGCTGCGGCGGCGCACCCGACTGCCAGAATATGCTTCAGGATCTGAAAATTAAAATCGTTAAATGGAAAGAACTTGCATAAAATGTCAAATATTCTTGAACGTTTTTCCCTGAAAGGGAAAGTCGCTCTTCTGACCGGCGGCGCCGGCCTTTACGGCAGGCAGCTCACCGAAGCTCTTGCAGAAGCGGGAGCCATTACCTGCATCGCTTCCAGAAATCTGGAAAAGCTGAAAGAAACAGCCGCCGCCTTTGACAATGTGTATCCCTTTGCCATGGATCTTGAAGATGAAGGATCCATCCGCAGCACCGTTGCAGAGATCATTGATCGTTTCGGTAAAATCGATATTCTTGTCAACAATGCCGTCACCCGCTGTGCCTGTTCATCGTGGGAACTTTCCATGGAAGATTTTGACAAAAGTCTCCATGTCAATGCCTCCTCCCTTTTTGTGCTGACCAGACTCTGTGCTGAAGATATGAAAAAAAGGCATACAGGCTCTGTTGTCAACATCGGCTCCTACATGGGTATGCGGGGCATGAATATGACCAATTACACCGGCACTGACATGTATAAGGGCGGTCAGTGGCCCTCCCCCATCTATTTCTACGAAAAAGGCGGCATGACCAATTTCACCCGCTTTGCCGCATCGGTTCTGGGGCCTGAGGGGATCCGGGTCAACTGCATCAGTCCGGGGGGATTTCAGACCCCGGATCACCACGAAAGATTTATCCAACAGTACAGCGCCAACACTCTTCTGGGACGCCTTGCCAACAGCACCGATCTTCAGGGAGCCGTGGTCTTTCTTGCCTCAGATGCCTCAGCATATATCACCGGAGTCAATCTCCCTGTTGACGGAGGATATACGGCCAAATGAAGTACTCCCGTCTTCTTCTGGGAACAGTTCAGTTCGGACTCAACTACGGCATTGCCAATACCGAAGGGAAACCCTCTTTTGACCGGGTCAAATCCATATTGACCGCCGCGCTGGAACATGGAATCGACTCCCTTGACACGGCAGCTTCCTACGGCGACAGTGAAGAAGTTCTGGGAAAAGCCATGGCAGAACTGGGGATCGCCTCAAAGATGAATATTGTCAGCAAAGTTCCGCCGGTGCCTGCTGACTGCGACCCATTGGAGTTTATCACAAATTCCGTAAAAAACTCTCTGAAACGCCTCAGGCTCCCTGAACTGCCTCTGGTTCTTTTTCACAACGAACTTGACTGGCGCTATCGTGATGAACTTGAATCCCTCATTCAGAAAGGGATGATCCGGGCGGCGGGAGTTTCCCTTGATTCTGCGGCATGCGCCGACACTGCGGAAAGCGCCCCCTATGTCCAGCTGCCCTGTAATGTTTTTGACCACCGTTTTGATGAAAAGATCAAAAGTCACTGTCATGGACATATTTTCATCCGCAGCGTCTATCTTCAGGGAATGGCGGTCATGCCCAAAGAGCAGATCCCTTTCCCGGAACTCCTTGGATACCGGGAAAAACTTGAGTCTTTCGGACTTCCCATGCAGGAACTTTGTATGCGTTATCTGCTTTCATTCCCCGGCAGTGTAAGTGTTCTCACCGGCGTTGAC
>JAGBWB010000168.1 GCA_017629975.1 Lentisphaeria bacterium | reverse complement strand
GATGAGGCGGATGAAATGCTTGACATGGGATTCATTGAGGATATTGAACAGATCCTCGGGTTTACCAATCCGGACAAAAGGATGCTCATGTTTTCCGCCACCATGCCCCCTGAAGTGTTGAGCATTGCCGAACAGTTCATGCAGGAGTATGAGGTGATCCGCACCAAGATGACCCAGCTCAGCACGGAACTCACCGACCAGATCTGGTATCAGGTGCGACGCGAAGATAAATTTGACGCCCTTATGCGGATCATTGATACCGAAGAAGACCTTTATGCGCTGGTCTTCTGCCGTACAAAAACCGATGTGGATGAGGTGGTGGAAAAACTCAAACAGCACCGTTATCCTGTTGAAGCGCTCCACGGAGATGTGGCACAGAGCGTGCGTACAAAGGTCATCAGTCGTTTCAAAGGGAAACATTTTCCCCTTTTGATCGCCACCGACGTCGCCGCAAGAGGTATTGATGTAAACGATCTGACCCATGTCATCAACTACTCCATTCCCCAGAGTCCTGACATCTACATCCACCGGGTGGGACGCACCGGACGCGCCGGTAAAGAGGGCAAAGCCATTACTTTTGTGACTCCGGGGGAAGTCCGGCGGATCAGACACATTCAGGAAACCATCAAAAACGAGATCCGCAAAGAACAGCTCCCCGACGGCAGAGCAGTCATTGAGTTGAAAAAACGCCGCTATGTTGAAAAACTTTCAAAATTCAACTGCGGAGATGCCAATGAAGAGTATCTGATCTTTGCTCAGGAACTGCTGGATCAGGCTTACTCCGCTGAGGAACTCCTTGCCGCCATCTTGCAGAACCATTTCAAAGATGAACTTCTTGAACGGAAATACCGGGACTTCTCCGGTAAAAAGAAAGACCGCGCTTTCTGGGAGAACTCTTCAGGCGGCGCCAATGAAGTCAAACTCATCGTCGGCGTGGGACAGGCCGACGGATTCGGCGCCGTCAAGATCATGAACCTCTTCCGCGATATCGCCCATCTCCGTAAAAACCGTATCGGCAAGATCGACTGCGAAGATCACCGCGCCTTTGTCTACATTGACAACGAAGATGCCAAAGCCGCCATCGCCGCTTTCAAATCCTTCCCCGGCGCCCCCGCCATCGGGTACGCCCCCCTTGCCGTTTCCTCAGCTGCCCCCTACCCTGAAAAAGCAGCCCGGAAATCCGCTGAAAAAGTAAAACGGACTCCCCCGGCGGAAAAGAAGCGCAAGCTCAAAAACTGGGAGGAAAAAATGAACGCCGACATTGAATTGAAAGAACGCCGCAAAGCGGCAAAAGGTGCCGGATCTGACAAAGGTAAAAGCGGTTTTGACAAGGGCAAAAAAGAAAAAAAGAACTTCTCCCGGAAAAAACACTGAGCTGCTGAGGAAATTTCAATTTTGACATTTTCTCTTCCGGAGCAAAAAAAATCTTCTCTCCGTTTTCGGGAGAGAAGATTTTTTATGGGTAAATTTACTTGAGTTTCCAGCGGGCACAGCGCAGCAGCGCAAGTTTCACCCCCGGATCATACTCATACCAGACAGTTACAAGAGTTCCGTCTGAAAGTTCCGCTGTTGAGGTATATCCCAAATCGTATGAGGGAGAATTGCCCGTAAGAATGATCGGCTCAGACCAACTCTTGCCGTTATCAGAACTGACACGGCAGCGGTTGCCGTAGTTTTCTTTGCGGTAGCCGTAACTCATAAGCAGTCTGCCGTCTGAAAGTTTAAGCAAGTGTGAAGGGAATCCGCCGCAAACCGGGTGAAGATCCTCCCACGTCTTGCCGAGATCATGAGAAACCATCTGCACTGTATGCGGCTCTTTGCCGTTATGGTTGCGGATCTGAGTGATGATCGTACCGTCAGAAGCCTGGACGCTGTGGATCTCATGCCACTTGCTCAAGTCGCATCCGAAAAGTTCACCGTTGTAGTAATGCGAGATCTCCTCCCATGTCACGCCGTCATCTGTGGAGCGCAGTGAAACAACCTCATTGCCGAAGGTGGAAGGGGCGATACAGTGACCGAAATATCCTCTTCCGCAATAGAAAAGAGAGCCGTCATCCAACACGATGGCGCCGTGGACATTGTTGACGCCGATACGGTATTTGGGGCTCCAGCTCTTCCCCTGATCGGTGGAGCGCAGCATGAAAAAGCCGTGCTCCTTTTTAAGCAGAGAGATATTGATCTTATCTTCGATCTCTTTCCAGTGCGGGGGGGTATTCTCCAGGGTCCTGTAACAGGCGAAAGCGAGACTGGTGAAGTAGTTGACCAGCCAGGTTCCTTTCGGGGTGACGGTGATACCGGCATCCCGGTCATCCAGAGGGCCGTCAGCAAGGACCCGGGGAGTGCTCCAACTTTTGCCTTTGTCACAGCTCTCATACAAAAACACCTTGCCGAAAGGATCCACATGTGCCTCTCTGTCTCCTGAGCAGACAACAGCAAGTTTATCCCCGCCCACATTGGCGACTGTAGGCCATCCGTGGTAGGTAAGCTTTTCCTGAGTCCGGATCCAATTTATATCCATGACTTCAAAATCGATCTGCACACCGTTGCCGCAGGTTTCTTCTGCAAACTCCGGAGCGCACCGGGGCATATCGGGGAACTGTTTTTTCTGTGTTGCCATAACAAAAACTCTTTCAATTTAATTTTTCAGATGGTACGGCTTTCTTCAATGGCGCATTTGAGAGCAGCATCCCCGGTTCCGGCGGCAACATGGGTCGCGCCGAAAGAACATTCATATCCTTTCCGGGCAAACTCTTTCTGCAAGGGCAGATAACCGTCATAACCGCCGGTAACTGAAATCAGCACCGCTTCGGGATTAGCTTTTTTAAGTTCCAGAGAAATGGCGCTCAAAACCTCAAAAGGCATACCGCACAAGACCTTGTCCCCCAAACGGAGGAAACGCAGAGGCATGTGGAATTCCTTTTCAGGATATCTCTTTTCAAGGAGCATGAGTTCAAGGGGATCGGCTTCACTTATTCCGCAGTCACCGGGTTCCACCCGGCGGACAGGGAGCTCCACCACCTTCATGGCAACGGACTGCCTGACATCTTTCCTGAAAAGAAGATCATTCTGCCGCAGGGTCATGGCAAGGATATCGCCGATCATTCTGCGGGAACTCACCTTATCAGCTTTCTTCTGACTTTCTTCACCGCGCAGACGGGGAACTGTATCTCCGGCGGCGCCCAGCATGAAAAAGGCGGGGCAGCCGAAAAGTTCTTCGGCTTTCTGCTTGAAGAACCAGGGATAATCCCCCGACACACAGTAGGCATCTTTTCCTCCTGTGACAGGGTGGCATCCCACACTCATGAGCATGGCTTTGGGACCGTGAGAAGTGACAAAACGCCAGGCGCTCACGGTGCTGTCATACTCCTGAAAAATCAGTTCATCAGCGTTGTCCGGATAGATGTAACTCTGCTGAATAAGTCCGTCGCTCTTTTTGATGGTGCGGCGGTTGAACATGATTCCCGGCACATCGACCTGAACATGTTCAAGGACGCACTCCTCCATGGAGTTCAGCGCCGCTTCAGCGGCATCTGCCAGACGGCTCTGCCAGAGAGAGCGGTAAACACTGTCTTCCGGATGTTCTCCATAGGCAAGTTTGCCGTCTTTGTGGTTGATGAAAAAAGGTTCAAAGCCGGGGGCAAAATGGGTATGAGAAGAGCTGATCCAGACTCTTTCAGCAGGGATATTGAACTTTTTGCTGATGAGTTCATAGATAAATCCGCACTCTCTGACATTGATCCCTGCCATATCGGCGGTGATGATGAGAACCGTCTCTTTGTCTTCCCCCTCTGAAAGAGCCATAACACCCAATTCAACCGGGTCTTCGATCCCGTGAGAGAGCTCCTTGCGGAACCCGTACCCGCGGAGCATGGAGTCCCGGTCAGGCAGTGTCAAACGTTTGGCTGTGCCGAGTTTCATATCTGGAGATAATCCCTGATGAATTTGATATATTCCATATCCTTGAATGCGGCGTAGATGCCGTCGCCGGTGTTGGGGAATTCCACAGCAAACATGCCGGAGCGCAAGCACTCTTTGAGACGGCGCATCACCTCAGTGGTGTTGATGTGTCCGTCAGAAAGACGGCAGCCGCAGTAGGCACGGTTATCGGTTTTGCTGATGATCAGCATGTTCTTCAGGTGAGCGTAATAGATCTTATCACCCACAGTTTCAAAAACTTTGGGAATGGGATCGGTATTGGGGTTGATGATGATGTTGCCCTGATCGTAGTTGAGTCCCACAGCATCGCAGTTGGTCATATCCAGAAGTTTGCGGCAGGGGGCAACCAGATCGTGCAGATAGGCGTTGTGGGTCTCAAGAGCGATGAGGATACCCAGCTTTTCAGCTTCAGCGCCGACAACCTTCAAACCTGCTGCGGAGCGTTCATAGTCACCCTCATCAGCACCGCCGCTGCCGTTATGGGCATAATCGGTCCACACCACGCCCTCGGGCTGGATGTCACCGGTGAAGAAGTTCATCACTTTGGTTCCGGTCTCTTTGGAGGCCCAGTTGAGGAACTCAAGATAAGCGGCCTCATCGGCTTTGACCTCATCGGCGGCGCCGCGGCAATATTTGACACATCCGCCGTAGACGATTTCCATTTCAGGGTGGGCACTCTTCCATGCCGCCATAAAGTTCTGATATTCGGCTTGAGTCATGTCATCATAACGGTATTTCCAGCGCAATTCCACGCCGCTGTAACCGGCTTTAACGGCGAGATCAAGGAATTCACGAAGGCGTCCTTTCCCCTCAAAATAATTGACATGCAGAAGAGTTTTCATATTTTTTCCTTTCGTTTAGAAATAAGTCTGACACGCTGAAGTTAAATATAACTCTGCTACAAGATAAATTCAAGAGCCGGAAGTTCACTTTTTATGCAAAAAGATCAACTTAAAAGGCACCCTGATATTGATTTTACAGCATCAATGCGCTATATTATATAAAAAAACAACACTATAAAACCGGAGAAGTTCTCAATGAAGATGAGCCAAATGGTGGGGCGCCGCCTGAAAGAAGTGCCGAAAGATGCAAAAACAGCCAGTCATCAGTTTCTGATCCGCGGCGGATATATCCGTCCGGTTTCCACCGGGATCTACTCCCTGCTGCCTGCAGGGAAGAAGATCGTTGAACGCATTGAAGCCATCATCCGCGAAGAGATGAACAAGATCGACGGTCAGGAGATCCTGATGCCTGTGGTTCTGCCCGCAGAGCTGTGGAAAGAATCCGGACGCTTTGAAAGCGTGGGCGCCGAACTGCTCCGCTTCAAAGACCGTAACGACAAGGATATGCTCCTTGCCATGACCCATGAAGAGTGCGTCACTGCTCTGGTCCGCAGCGAAGTCAACAGCTACAAGCAGCTTCCTGTGATGCTCTACCAGATCCAGACAAAATACCGGGATGAGGCCCGTCCCCGCGCCGGATTGATCCGTACCCGCGAATTCACCATGAAAGACGCTTACAGTTTCCACGCCGATCAGGAGGATCTGGAAAGATACTACAAGCGCGCCCATGAAGCCTATGAGCGGATCTTCCGCCGCATCGGTCTGGGGAATGTGCTTTCCATTGAATCCAACTCCGGCATGATGGGCGGCAAGGTCTCTCACGAATTCATGGCCATCTGCGACTGCGGCGAAGATACCATTTTCGCCTCCCCCGACAACTCCTACCGCGCCAACCGCGAAATCGCTGTTGCCGCATGGAAATATGAAAAAGAACCCGCTCAGGAGCTGGAAAAGGTTCACACCCCCGGCTGCAAGAGCATTGAAGATGTGGCAGCTTTCCTCGGTCTCAAACCCGAAAACACCGGGAAAGCCGTCTTCTATCAGAACGCTCTCACCGGCGAACTGATCTACGCCATGATCCGCGGCGACTTTGAAGTCAACGAAACCAAGCTCTGCAACCTGACCAAAACTTCTGAACTCAAGTTCGCAGATGATGCCGCCATTGCCGAAATCGGCTGCGTCCCCGGATATGCCGGCCCCATGGATTTGAAATCTGCCAAAGTCACCATCGTCCTTGACAACAGTGTTGTCAACAGCTCCAATCTGGTGGTGGGCGCCAATGAGCACGACTGGCACTTCAAGAACTTCAATTTTGACCGTGACTGCCCCGCCCTCAACTGCATCGTGGGCGATATTGCCACAGTCAGAGCCGGCGACCCCTGCCCCGTCACCGGCGAACCTCTGCGTGAACTCCGGGGTATTGAGGTGGGCAACATCTTCCAGCTGGGAACCAAATACTCCGAATCCATGAACTGCACCTTCCTTGATGTCAACGGCAAATCCAAACCCATGATCATGGGCTGCTACGGCATCGGTGTGGGACGCGCCATGGCATCGGTGATCGAATACTCCAGAGACGACTACGGTCCCGTCTGGCCCATGTCCATCGCCCCCTGGCAGGCGCAGATCTGCGCCATCGATCCCAACCGCGGCGACGGTTCTGTGGGCAAAGAGGCGGAAAAAATTTACGCTGAACTCCGCAGCAAAGGCATTGATGTCCTTTATGATGACAGAGGAGAAAAGCCCGGATTCATGTTCAACGACGCCGACCTGCTGGGTATCCCGCTGCGTGTGGTCATCTCTCCCAAGACTCTTGCAGACGGTGAAGTGGAGTTCCGTTTCCGGAACTGCCGCGACAGCGTCCGGATCAAACTGGATGAGATCGTCGGCAAGATCACAGACGAAGTCGCCAAAGCCATGGCGGAACTTGCAGAGTAAGATTTTCCGGAAAGAGGTAGTGCTATGTGGAATTATACAAAAGAGGTCATGGACCACTTTATGAATCCCCGCAATGTTGGAGAAATTGAAAATCCCGACGGCGTGGGTGAAGTCGGCAATGCCGCCTGCGGCGATGCTCTGAAACTGACCTTCAAGCTGGATGAAAACGGCAAGATCGCAGAAGTCAAATTCAAAACTTTCGGATGCGCCAGCGCCATTGCTTCAAGTTCCGCTCTGACCGAAATCGTCAAGGGCATGAGCCTTGAAGAGGCTGAAAAGGTCACCAACCAGGACATCGCCAAAGTCCTGGGGGGACTCCCGGAGGCAAAGATGCACTGCTCCGTTATGGGCATGGAGGCGCTTCAGGCCGCCATTGCCGCCTACCGGGGCGAACCCAATCCTTTTGCCGCCGATCATGAGCATGAGGGCAAACTTGTCTGCAAGTGTTTCGGCATCACCGACGTAAAGATCCTGAAAGTCGCCAAAGAAAACCGGCTCCGTCAGGCATCTGAGGTCACCAACTACTGCAAAGCAGGAGGCGCCTGCGGCAGCTGTCTGGCTGAGATCCAGCGCATTATTGATGATATGTGGCTTTTGGAGGGATTGAAAAAATGTTAACGATCGAAGAGTTGCGCCATCTGGGCGCTGATATGTCAGGACGCATTGCCCATCTCCACGATTTTCTGGGGATCGAAGCTCTCAAAGCGGAGTTTCAGGAACTTGAAAACAAGATGGCTGCGCCCGATTTCTGGGACAATAAAGAAGCCGCTCAGGAAACCGTGGGTAAATTTTCCTCCTGCCGCGGCGTTCTTGATCCTTTTATCCAGCTTGAACAGGCCATTTCCGGTCTGGGTGAAGCCATTGAAATGGCGGCTGAAGAACCTGAGTTCCTGCCTGATGCTGAAAGTGACGCTCTCAGAATCAGCAAAGAGCTTGACAAATATGAGATCCTGAGTTTCCTTTCCGGTAAGTTTGACCGGAAAAATATGTATCTCACCATCCACGCCGGAGCCGGCGGCACCGAATCCTGCGACTGGTGTTCCATGCTGCTGCGTATGTTCCGCCGCTTTATTGAACGGCGCAACTGGAAAGATGAAGTCATTGACTTCCAGCCCGGTGATGAAGCAGGCGTCAAGAGCGTAACGCTCCATGTGACCGGTGAATTTGCCTATGGCTACTGCAAAGGTGAAAACGGCGTCCACAGACTTGTGCGTATTTCCCCCTTTGACAGCAACGCCAGACGCCACACCAGCTTCTGCTCTGTGGAAATCTTCCCTGAGATCGACGATGACATTGACATTGAGATCAATGAAAGCGATCTGCGGGTCGACACCTACCGCTCCAGCGGTGCGGGCGGTCAGCACGTGAACACCACCGACTCAGCTGTCCGTATTACCCACATTCCCACCGGAATCGTGGTCAACTGCCAGAATGAGCGTTCTCAGCACAAAAACCGCGCCACCGCCATGAAAATGCTGAAAGCCAAACTCTATGAACGGGAAGAGGCCGCCCGCCGCGCTGAAGCCGATGCCAAACGCGATGAGCGCGAAGACAACGGCTGGGGCAGCCAGATCCGCAGCTATGTGCTGCAGCCCTATCAGATGGTCAAGGATCTGCGTACCGAAGTCCAGACCAGCGATACGGCAGGTGTGCTGGATGGCGATTTGGATATGTTCATTGAAGCATGGCTGAAACGCCGCTGAGTAAAAAATGCACCTTAAAGAAAAGTTGTTTTTTTTCGCATTTGCAGGTGCGTTGT
>JAGBWB010000167.1 GCA_017629975.1 Lentisphaeria bacterium | reverse complement strand
TTTGCGGCACGGAAGTTTTTTTTGTATGCAAAGCTCTTCACCGGAGCTGCCGGGAATGACGCCGTGCAAATTTGCCTACTTCAATTTTCTTTTGACAAAAAAAAATGACGATTTTTTTGCAAAAAGTCGCATTTTGCTAAAAAAACAGTCAATTTTGCAATTTGAAAAATTACAAAAATGTGGTATAGTAAGTAAACTTCAAAAATATATGGAGATTATTACAATGAAACGTACCGTTGCTGTTATCACCCCTACCGGTGAAGTCGTCCCCCGCCGTGAAGATGTGCGTGAGCTCAAAGACAATGAAGTCCTCATCGACGTCGAGTGCTCTCTGATCAGCCCCGGAACTGAAATGAACGTTCCCCGGGCACGCAGACAGACCCCCGGCGGCAATGATATGACCTTCGGATATGCCAACGCCGGAACCATCATTGACACCAAAGGCGATGTGAAGAATCTGAAAAAAGGTATGCGCGTGGCTGCCATGGGCGGCGGATTTGCCGTTCACGGTTCCGTTGCCACCGTTCCCGTCAACCTTGTAATGCCCATTCCTGATGAAATCACCTTTGAGCAGGCTGCCTACGCCTGTCTCGGTGTTACCGCCATGCAGGGCGTCCGCCGCGCCGATGTGAGTTTGGGCTCCTACGGACTGGTTCTCGGTCTGGGTCTGGTGGGTAACCTTGCCTGCCAGCTCTTCCAGGCTGCCGGTGCCCGCGTCATGGGCTGGGAAGGTCTTCCCAACCGTCTCAAAATCGCCAAAAAATGCGGTATCGCCAACACTGTGAACTTCAAAAAGGCTGACGCCATTGAAGTCACCAAAAATTTCTGCGCTCCCTACGGTGCTGACTTCGCCATGCTGGCTTTCGGCGGCAACGCCACTGAGCCTCTGCAGTCCGCCATGAAGTGCATGAAGGTCTCTGCCGACGGTCACGCCATGGGCAACATCGTTCTCATCGGCGGATGCAAAGTTGAGGTCGGCGGCGGTGCCTGGTCCGGCAACCTTGATTTTCGCGCCTCCAGCCGTACCGGTGCCGGATATCACGACTCTGCCTGGGAATACGGCAAAGATTATCCCGATGCTTTCGTTCAGTTCACCACTCAGCGCAACCTGCGTGAGTTCATCCAGCTGATGGTTGAAAAGAAGGTCAAAGTTGATCCCATGACCACCCATCGCGTCTACATTGACGACGTGGGCGATGCTGCCAATCTGCTGCTGGATCATCCCGACAAGGCAGTGGGTGTCATCATCCAGATGAAAAAGTAATTTTCAGCGATGAAGAATACTGATATCAAAATCACCGGGGTCAGACTCTACCTGCCCCGGATCCCCATGCGGGTCCCCATCAAATTCGGCAATCAGGTGATGGCTGACATCACCTGCGCCCGGGTCCAGCTTTTTGTGGAATCCCGCGACGGACGCAAAGCCGAAGGCTGGAGCGAAAGTGTTCTCAGCCCCGGTTGGTCCTGGCCGGGAACCGATCCCGACCGGGGGAAACGGATGGAGGATTTCTGCGTCCGCATCGCCAAGGCCTACGGCAAATTCACGGCGTACGGTCACCCCATTGAACTCAGCGCAAAATTCACAGCTGAAAAGCTTGAGCCTTTGCGCGCAGAAGCCAATGCCGGGTTCGCCATTGAACTGCCCCATCTGGCAGCACTGAACTGCGCCGCAGCCTTTGATGCCGCTCTGGCAGATGCTTTCGGAAAACTGGTCAGCAAGCCCTTTTTCCGCACCTGCAACAAAGAGTATATGAATGCCGACCTCTCTGCATTCCTTGAGCCTGCGGAGCAGTTCGCCGGGAAATATCCTGAGGACTTTTTCGCTGCACCTGAAAAAGAGCTCCCGGTCTGGCATCTGGTGGGGGGCAAAGATCCCCTTTCCCCGGAGGAACTCACCGGTGATGAGCCTGATGACGGATTCCCCGTCCTCCTTGAAGACTGGATCAACCGCGACGGACTCAAGTGTCTCAAGATCAAACTCCGGGGCAATGATGCTCCCTGGGATTATGAACGCATCGCCGCGGTGGGAAAAATCGCCCTGAAACTGGGAGTCACAGATCTTTCTGTGGACTTCAACTGCATGGTGACCGATCCTGATTATGTAAACGCCATTCTGGACAAACTGAAAGCTCAGGAGCCTGAGGTTTACGGCATACTCCTTTATGTGGAGCAGCCCTTCCCCTATGACCTTGAAGCCAACAAAATTGATGTCCACTCCGTTTCTGAGCGCAAGATGCTTTTCATGGATGAGAGCGCACATGACTGGCGTTTCATCCGCATGGGCAGAGAACTGGGCTGGGACTCTGTAGCTCTCAAGAGCTGCAAGACCCTTGCCGGAGCCATTCTTTCACTCTGCTGGGCAAAAGCGCACGGCATGAAACTTATGGTTCAGGATCTGACAAATCCCAGAATGTCCATGTTTGCCCACACTCAGCTTGCCGCATACGCCGGGACGATCCGGGGCGTTGAGTGCAATGCGCCTCAATTCTACCCCGCCGCCTCGCTGCCTGATGAAAAGTTCTATCCCGGACTTTTTGAAAGACGCAACGGCGTTGTAAAATTGGATTTCCTTGAAGAACCCGGTCTGGGCATCAGAGAGGGGATCATCAACATTGAATTGCCTGCCCCCGCGGCAGAGGAAGGAACATTATGAGTTTTGACAAAGTCGGTTTCGGTATCATCGGTACCGGAGCTGTTGCCGCTGCTCACGCCATGGCGATCACCAACAGCGAATTTGCCAATCTGGTTGCAGTCTATGATGTCGTTCCCGAGCGTGCCCGGGAGTTTGCAGCCAAATACAACGCTGTTGCAGTGGACTCCTTTGAGGAGTTCCTCAAAGTCCCCGGACTTGAAGCAGTCACCGTTGCCACCCCCAGCGGATTCCATCACGATCCCGTTGTGGCGGCTGCCAAGGCAGGGAAACACATTCTCTGCGAAAAGCCTCTTGACATCACTCTGGAAAAGATCGATGACATGATCCGTGTCTGTCAGGAGCAGAAAGTACTGCTGGCAGCCATCTTCCAGTCCCGTTTCAAAGGAGCAGTGGTTGAGATCCGCAAAGCCATTGATGAAGGACGCTTCGGAAAACTTGTTTCTGTCTCTGCCAAACAGCTCTGGTTCCGGGATGAGGCCTATTACAAGAGCGCTTCATGGCGCGGCACCTGGGCCATTGACGGCGGCGGCGCACTGATGAATCAGGGCAGCCACACTGTTGACCTGCTCCTTTACCTCGGCGGGGAGATCAGAAAGGTCTGCGCCCACACAGCCAACTTTGTCCATGATATTGAGGTTGAGGATACGGCCTTTGCCCGCATGGACTATGTCAACGGCGCAAGCGGTACGCTTGAAGTTTCCACCGCCTGCCAGCCTGGTTTCCCTGTAACCATTGAGATCACCGGAACCAAAGGCAGTGCCATTATGAAAGCAGATACTCTCGCCCGCTGGTGTTTCGCAGAGGAACGCCCTGAAGATGAAGAGATCCGCCGTAAGTATGCAGAAGGCTCCAAAAAATCCGGCGGCGCCAGCGCTGCCATGGACTTTGACTACCGTGGTCACATGCTCCATGTGGATAACCTCGCCCGCGCCATCCGCAACGGCGAAGAGCTTATTCTGAGTGGAAAAGACGGCAGACTTGCAGTTGAATTCATTCAGGCGGTCTACGCCTCAAGCCGTTCCGGAATGCCTGTCATTCTGAGATAAGATGGCTTCTGATTTCAAATCGCCTCAGGTCAAATACCTGTACGGTTCATTTGTGGGCAGAGATGTTCCCATAGAACAGCTCTCTGCCCACGTCCACGCTGATTACTGGCAAATTGAAATCGCCATTTCCGGTCAATTTGTATTACATCTTGATGACCGTGAGTGTGAGATCCCTGCCGGAACAGCGGTTTTTGTTCCTCCCGGAGTCCGGCACAGTTTCATCTATGCAGACTCCGGGATCGCTTTTGCCACGGCAAAGTTCAAATTGGAAAGTCCTTTTACAGACCTGCCCGTGGGATTGATCTCACCGGGAGCCGCAGAAAGCTATTTTCTATCTGAAATCGTCCGGCTTCTCAGGGAACTGCCGCCTGAGTTTGAAAAAATCATCGTCTTTCTTTTGGGGAACCTTTTTGCGCTCCACTATGGAACACGTCATGATCCGGGACTGCCCAAGATCATTTCCATTATCAACTCTCTCATCAGCCGCAACGGCGGAAGAGTCCGGATCCAGGAGCTTGCCGAGCGCAGCGGTTATTCAAGAGATTACCTCAACCGGGTGATCCGGGCAAAGTTCGGGATCCCCCTGAAAGCCTATATCGACAACGAACTTGCCGAACGCGCCAGACGCTATCTGGACTACTCCGAGCGGAACATTTCTGAAGTCGCCGCCCAGCTGGGATTCCCTGACATTTACAGTTTTTCCCGTTTCTTTTCCCGGATGAATAAGGGTCTTTCCCCCACTGCATTCCGGAAACGCAAATAACTCAGCGTTCCAATGCCATTACGCTTTTCCCCGGAAAGAGCTGAAGTTCCGGTGTCAGCTGCAAAGCTCCGGCAGGATAATGCGACATCACCTCCCACGCCATCCGCGCCAATGACTCCGGTGAATCTTCAAACCGGGTGGGAAAAGGCGAGTCCTCCAAT
The DNA here is from genome assembly GCA_017629975.1 of Lentisphaeria bacterium. GTDB lineage: Bacteria > Verrucomicrobiota > Lentisphaeria > Victivallales > Victivallaceae > UBA1784. Next base: position 448 of record JAGBWB010000167.1, on the reverse strand, counting down.
TTTTCAGGCACTTTACCGATGACCAGCACCGACACCTGATAAGGTATATTCAATTTCAGCTCTCTCAGTACCCGGCATACAAGTGCGTACCAGCATCCCGGCGTGATCAGTGCCGTGGGACGCAAAGGGGAGGAAAAGAGGGATACCAACTCCCGGCGGCACCGTTCACCATCCGGATACGAAACCACAAATCCCGGATGTACCTGCAATCCACTTTCCGCCATAAAACGGTAATACTCAAAAAGATGAGGATTAAAGCGGTTCACAACATCCAGATTATGGTGCACAATGCCTATCTTGCGGTGTCCGAGAGAAGAGAGATGTTCCAAAGCGGCGCGGGTCAGTTTGCCGTAAGGGGGAAAAACAGCGACTCTGCCGCCGCAGCCGGAAACTGCGACAGTTCGGTGGAAGCGCTCTTCAAGCAAAGAGCTTTCTTCAAGATCGGCTG
>JAGBWB010000012.1 GCA_017629975.1 Lentisphaeria bacterium | reverse complement strand
TACGCCGATTTGATCGTTCAAATGGGAGTCAATCCCGATAAAGGCCAGGAAGTTCTGGTCATCGCCGGATTGGATCAACCTGATTTTGTCCGCATGGTGGTGAGAAAACTTTATGAAAAAGGCGCCGCTAAAGTGGTGGTCAGCTGGGAGGATATGCCCCTTGCCAAACTGGATCAGCTCCACAGAAGTGAAGAATCCCTTTCCTCCCTCGCCGACTGGGAGCTTGCCAAGTGGAAGTGGCGCGCCGAGTCGCTGCCCGCTTTGCTCTGGCTGGACTCCGATGATCCCGACGGCATGGAGGGCATCGATCAGGGCAAACGCGCCCGGAGTCAGGCGGCACGATTCCCCCTGATCAAACCTTTCCGCGAAGCCATGGAAAACCGCCACCAGTGGTGTATTGCCGGTGTCCCCGGCATTCCGTGGGCAAAAAAGGTCTTCCCCGGAATTCCGGAACAGGAGGCTGTGGAAAAGCTCTGGCTCGCCATCTTAAAGGCCTCCCGCGCTCTGGGCGACCCCATCGCCAACTGGCAGGAACACAACAAAACTGTCCATGAAAGAGCGGCAAAACTCAATGCGTTCCGCTTCACAGCTCTGGAATACCGCAGTTCCAACGGAACCGATTTCCGCGTGGGACTTATGGAACAGGGTATTTTCGCAGGCGGCAGTGAAACCGACCTGAGCGGACGGGTTTTCAACCCCAATATTCCCTCAGAAGAGATCTTCACCTCCCCGAAAAAGGGCGAAGCGGAAGGTCTTGTGGTCAGCACAAAACCCCTTTCATGGCAGGGGTCACTCATAGAAAACTTTTCCATCCGCTTTGAAAACGGCAAGGCTGTTGAAGTCCATGCGGAAAAAGGTCAGGAGGCTCTGGAAAAGATGATCGCCATGGATGAAACCGCCCCCTACCTCGGCGAATGCGCTCTCATTGATCATCGTTCTCCCATCAGTGAAATGGGGATCCTTTTTTACAATACGCTCTACGATGAAAACGCAAGCTGCCATCTGGCGCTGGGACGGGGATTTGATGTCTGCGTTGCCAATTATGAAAAATACTCCCGCGAAGAGCTTAAAAACATGGGCGTCAATGACAGCATGATCCATGTTGACTTCATGATCGGCAGCGCCGACCTGGATATTGACGGCATCACCGCCGACGGCAGAAAAGTGCCTGTCTTCCGCAAAGGGAGCTGGGTCTTCTGACCTGACTCAATACTCTCCCTTACAGGAACCCAATAAGCGCTCTTTACGCCGCAGAAAAACTGCCCTTTAAAGCAACGTCACCCCGGAAAAAATTTCCCGGGGTGACATCAATTGCAAGTGATATTATTTTTCAATGCTTTCCACGAAACGGCAGGCATTCATGGCGGCGACGGCGCCGTCTCCGGCGGCGGTGACCACCTGCCTGACCTTTTTGGTCCGGCAATCACCTGCTGCGTAAACTCCCGGCGTGGAAGTCACAGTGGATTCATCAGCGATAATAAATCCCTGTTCATCCAGCTTGCAGAGAGTTTCAAAGGGTTTATTGTCAGGCTGCTGACCGATGGCGACAAAGATACCATCCACTTTGAAACGGTAGGCTTTATCATGTTCCAGATCCCGGAGCATAATGGATGAAAGCTGCTCCTCCCCCTCCAGTTCCTCAACAACGGTGTTGAAGATGAATTCCACATTCTTTTTGCCCTTGAGGATCTCAATGAGTTTTTTCTCACCGGTACAGAATGCCAGATTCTGGATGATGGTCACTTTGGAACACTGGTCCGCCATCAGCACGGCATCCTGCAAGGCGGTGTTGCCGCCGCCTATGACCGCAATGGCACGGTCTTTATAAAAGGCACCATCGCAGAGAGCGCAGTAAGAAACTCCGTTGCCGGTGAATTCATCTTCCCGCGCCAGTCCCAGCTGTCTGTGGCGGCTGCCGGAGGCGATAATGACGGACTTTGCCTGATATTGTCCATGTTCGCACTGCACGATCTTGTAAGAACCGGGATTTTTGACACTGACAACAGTATCAAGTTCGATCTCGGCGCCCAGATTGAGAGCCTGTTCCACCAGCTTTTCCCCCAGTTCCCCGCCGGAGATCTCATTGAATCCGGGATAGTTTTCAACTTTGGGGGAGTAGGTGATCTGTCCGCCGAAGCTCTCTTTTTCAAGCACCAGTACACTTTTGTTGGCACGGAGCGCATAGATCGCGGCAGTCAGTCCGGCAGGACCGGCACCGATGATAACAATATCGTGCATAGCTGAAGATTCCTTTCGTATTGAAAAGGACTCCGGAAAAAGGAGTTTATCCCCTTTTCCGGAGTTGGAGTTTCATATTTTTCAGATCACCTGGATCACACTGTTTTCCGCACCGCTTTGTTCATCAATGAAACGGCGGATGTTGGAAACGTTGACGACCTTGTCAAAACTGTCGCCTCTCACCACCACCAGGGTGGGAGCCTGACGGACGCCGTATTTGCGGGTCAGTTCCGGAGCTTCATCGGCGATGACCGTTTCATAGATCATTCCGCCCCGATCCAGGAATGTCTTTGCCATGCGGCAGTTGGGACAGGTCCGGGTGGTGAAGAGAATCAGGGAGTCATAGCTGTTTTCCTGAGGAGCGCTTTCTTCAAAAAGCATAGCCTCTCCGGAAACAGGAACGCTCTTTTCAGCTTCAGCGACCAGAGCAGCTCCGAACCGGCGTTTCATGGCTGCCGGAGCATCGTAAACTCTGCGGTCTTTGTATTCCTGAGCCTTGCCGTCGTTCCAGTTCTGGACAGGACGGTAGTAGCCGGTGATACGGCTGTAAACCTCAGTCTTTTCACTGCATGAAGGACACTTGAAGGCTTCACCTGCAATATATCCGTGGTTGCGGCAGACAGAATAGGTGGGAGACAAGGTGTAGTAGGGGAGCTTATAGTTCTCAGCAATCTTCCGGACCAGAGCGGCAGCCGCCTGCCAGTCGGGAAGTTTTTCGCCCAGGAAGGCGTGGAAGACAGTTCCTGAGGTGTAGAGAGTCTGAAGTTCATCCTGAATGTCAAGAGCCGCAAAGATATCATCAGTATAACCCACAGGCAGGTGGGAGCTGTTGGTGTAGTAGGGGGTTCCGCAGTCTCCGGCGGCGGCGATGATGTCAGCAAAGCGCTTCTTGTCGTGCTTGGCAAGGCGGTAGCTGGTGGATTCAGCAGGAGTTGCTTCAAGGTTGTAAAGGTCGCCGTACATTTCCTGATAATCGGAAAGACGTTCACGCATGTGGTTGAGAACATCTTTGGTAAACTTCTGAGCCGCGGCACTGGTCAGATCGGCGCGGAGCCAGCGGGCATTGAGACAGGCTTCATTCATACCCACAAGACCGATGGTGGAGAAGTGGTTGTCAAATTTGCCCAGATAACGTCTGGTATAGGGATACAATCCCTCATCCAGCAGTTTGGAGATCACATCGCGCTTGATCTTCAGAGATCTTGCAGAAATATCCATCATGTGGTCAAGACGCTCGTAGAACTCCGCCTCATTCTCAGAGAGATAGGCGATGCGGGGCATATTGATGGTCACCACACCGATGGAACCGGTGCTTTCGCCGCTGCCGAAGAAACCGCCGGATTTCTTTCTGAGTTCCCGCAGGTCCAGACGCAGACGGCAGCACATGGAACGGATGTCGCTGGGCTCCATATCGCTGTTGACATAGTTTGAGAAGTAGGGCGTACCGTATTTGGAGGTCATCTCAAAGAGCAGTCTGTTGTTCTCAGTTTCAGACCAGTCAAAGTCGGAAGTAATGGAGTAGGTGGGGATCGGATACTGGAATCCGCGGCCCTGAGCGTCGCCCTCGATCATGG
>JAGBWB010000166.1 GCA_017629975.1 Lentisphaeria bacterium | reverse complement strand
AGATTACTCGCCGTAAACTTTGATGGTTTGCTTCATGTAGAGACCTAAGAAATAACTCTTCATGAAAGAATCTACGTGAGAAATTTTGGTGATACCTGCTGACTTGGCAGCTTTGTCAATGCCATTCCTCCGGAGAAAAAAAAGAGCATCTCTTTCTGGAAAGAGCAGCATGATGCAGTCAGGATCAGACTCCTCCGGGAGCTGACAGGCGTCATCCCCACATACGACCTGCTGGAGCGGGTCAATAAAGAGCTTCTCATCTCCTCAGGGGAACTGCGGCGGATCCCTGTCAATGCCAATACAGAGATCTTTCTGCGCCATGATACCATTGAAAAGGGATACGCTGCGCCGGAAATACCGGAGCCCTTCATCTGGAACTGGCAGAAAACTCCTGCCGTGACCCGGGGGAAGTGGCACTTTTCCGCCCGCAAACTCACCAAAGCCGAGAAGTGTTCCCCTGACTGCGCCTGTTTTGATGCGGATCAGCTCCCCGCTCTTCTGGAAATTTCTCAAGTCCGTCCGGGAGAAAAAATGATCCCCTTCGGCACCCGGAGAGAAGAAAAGATCAAAAAACTGCGGACCGACCGCCGTATTCCGGCGGATCATCCATTCCCGGTGGTCAGGGCCGCCGGAGTCATCTGCTGGGCAGTCATGGTCCGCCACGCCGCCTTTGCCGCGGTAACGCCGGCAAGCAGAAATATCGTCAAGTTTGAATTTGAAGAATATTGAACATACTTTGAGAAAGGATTTTCACCAATGGCAGAAATACTCCGCTGTAACGCCGCAAGCGGCGCCTATGACATAACCATCGGAAAGGGCGTCTGGGAAAAATTTGCCTCTTTCCCCGGCAGAAAATTGCTGGTCAGAGACGGCAATGTCCCCAATCCCGGCATTGAAGCTGACGGCGAAATCGTTCTGACACCCGGTGAACAATACAAAACCTTTGCCGCCGTGGAATCCATCTGCCGGCGGGCGGCACAGCTCCACCTTACCCGCAAGGACCTCTTTATCGCCCTCGGCGGCGGCGTCACCGGCGACCTGACCGGTTTTGCTTCAGCGATCTATATGCGTGGAGTCCGCTTCATCCAGATCCCCACAACTCTTCTTGCCATGGTGGATGCCAGCGTGGGCGGCAAGACCGCCGCAGATCTTCCGGAAGGCAAAAACCTTATCGGCGCCTTTCATCAGCCGGAGGCGGTTCTGATCGATCCCGGATTCCTGAAAACCCTCTCTTTCACCGATCTGACCGGCGGAATGGCTGAAGTTGTCAAAACAGCCGTCATTCTTGACAGGCAGCTTTTTGACCGTCTTGAGGCTGCGGGGGAAAGCAGTGTACTTGCCCCCGACTTTGACTCCTTTTATGTTGAACTCATCAAGCGCTGCTGTCAGCTCAAAGCGCAGGTCGTTGAGTCAGATGAAAAAGAAAACGGTCTCAGGGCGATCCTCAATTACGGTCACACGTTCGGTCATGCCGTTGAACAGAAAAGCCTCTTTTCGATCCCCCACGGCGCCGCTGTCGCCATCGGCATGAACGCGGCGGGGATCCTTGCTGCTGAACTTGGCATGTGGAGCAGCTCTGAAGCGGAACGGCAGCTGGAACTTCTGAAGAAACTCCGTCTTCCCGTCACTGTTCCTGCGGAATTTGCTCCGGCAGAGCTCCTGGAGATCATGCGTTCCGATAAAAAGAATGACTCCTCCGGGATCCGTCTGGTTCTGCCGGAAAAGATCGGTTCGGCAAAAACAGTTTCCGGGATCCCTGAAAAGATGATGCTCAAAGCATGGGAGTTGTGCCATGACTGACCGTGAAGGATGTATTGCGCTCAATCTGGTCCCGGGAATAGGTTACTCCCGGTTCCAGATGCTTTCAGATTGGTTCGGCGCGCCGGGGCAGGTCTTCAATCATGCCGTTGAAGAGTATGAAAAACTGAAAAACTTCGGTCCGCTTTTGAGCGCCAGAATGGCTGAGTTTGATCCGGAAACCGCCGTTGCGGCTGAACTGGAACTGGCTGAGCGGGGTGATGTGGATATCATCACCCTCTTTGACAGTGATTATCCGGCGATTCTGAGAGAGTTGAGTGATCCGCCTCTTTGCCTTTATGTACGCGGAAAACTCCCGCAGTTTCCCGAAAAAGCTGTGGCTGTTGTCGGTACCCGCCGTATGAGCGCTTACGGCGCCAGAATGAGCGAAAAAATCGCCGGGACTGCTGCCGCCATGGGCTATACTGTGGTCTCCGGACTGGCAATGGGCGTTGACACTGTTGCACACCGCGCTGCCATCAGAGCCAACGGCATCACCGTTGCCGTTCTGGGCGCAGGTCTTGCCCATGTCCACCCCAGGGAAAATATTCCCCTTGCCCGTGAGATCATTGAACACGGCGGCGCCGTCATCACTGAATTTCCCATCGCCATGCCCCCTTCACGCCAGAATTTTCCCCGCCGCAACCGGATCGTGGCGGCACTCTGTCAGGCGACTGTCGTCACAGAAGCCGGCCTTGACTCCGGTGCCATGATCACTGCCCGGCTTGCCCTTGAAAACAACCGGGAGATCTTTGCGCTCCCCGGCAATGTGGACAATCCTGCCGCCGCCGGATGCAATTCACTGATCCGGGAGGGGGCCGCTCTCATTGAAAGATTTGAAGATGTGGCTGTTGCACTGGGGACCTGCGTCAGCATCCCGGTCAGCAAAAGAAATCCTGATATGCCCACTGATGAGGAAATGGATGACCTATCAAAGCGGATCTGGACTCTTCTCGGCAACGGAGAGTTGGGATTTGATGAAATGCAGACCGCACTTGATACAGATACCGGCGCACTGCTGGCTGCTCTGATGAAACTTGAACTCAAGATGTTTATTGAACTGACACCGGAACAACGGTACAGGAGAATGGTATGAATACAGTAGATACAATCGCCGCACCCGCAAGCGCCGTCGGCGGCGCCGTTACGGTCATCAGGATCTCAGGTCCGGATTCCCTCAATATCCTGAAAACCGTCTGGCAGGGAAAAAACGATCCCGGCAAAGAGAGCAATTACAGAAAAATGCTTCTGGGCAAGGTAAGCGGGGATCCCGCCCTTGCCGTCTACATGCCGGGACCGCGCAGTTACACCGGGGACGATGTGGCTGAACTCCACTGTCACGGCGGAGCCGCCGCCGCCGCCAATGCCATCAACGCCATTTTCAGCGCTGGCGCCAGAAGCGCCGAACCCGGAGAATTCACGTTCCGCGCCTTCGTCAACGGCAAACTTGATCTGACACAGGCAGAAGCCGTTTCCGACCTTATCACCGCCGGCAGCGATGCCGCATTCAAACTTGCTGAAAGACAGCTGGCAGGTTCTCTCAGCAGCAAGCTCAACGCCGTCTATGACCGCATTGCCGCCCTTATTTCTGAATGTGAAGCCCGGCTGGATTTCCCGGATGAAGACCTGGACTTTGATCCTCTGGATTCAGAAAAAATCGCCGCTATCCGGAACGAAATCAAACATCTGGTGGATTCCGGCAGGGCAGGAGAACTCCTGAGAGACGGCATCGATGTAGTCCTGGCGGGTAAACCCAACGCCGGAAAATCCAGTCTTTTCAATCTTCTTGCCGGCAGTGAACGCGCTATCGTCACCCCCATTCCGGGAACCACCCGCGACACGGTGGAAAGTCAAATCGTGCTGTGCGATCTGCCTGTGAAACTCACCGACACCGCAGGACTCCGGGAAAGCGGCGACATCGTGGAGCAGCTGGGCGTTGCCCGGAGCCGCCGCGCCATCGCCGCCGCCAAAGTCATCTTCTGGGTCCTTGACTCTTCAAATCCCGACCTGAACTCTGAAATTTCAGAGATGGAGTTTGCCCCCGGAACCATCGCCGTCTGGAACAAAAGTGATCTGATGGCACCGGGCACATCTTTGCCTGAACTCCCCTGCCCTGCGGTCACGATCTCAGTTGCTGAAAACAAAAATATCGATGCGCTCCTCAAGAGTTTCACAGAGATGATCTACGGCGAAGGCGAAAACGCAAGGATCCCTGAAGTCGCCGTCAATGCCCGCTCCCGGGCGCTCCTTGAAGAAAGTGATGCGTCACTGGT
>JAGBWB010000165.1 GCA_017629975.1 Lentisphaeria bacterium | reverse complement strand
ACCGTCCCCGTGCGGGCTGTGAAAAGTCACCGTTCATGAGAGGGGAAACACTCTTTTTTTCTTCTTTCTGAAGTTTCAGGAAACCGTAATTTTCCAGATCATGGAATCCCTTGACAAAGGGACTCCAGGTGTAAAGAACGGCGTGACCGGTACCTTTGGAAAGTACCCGGTTGCGGGCGAAGTTCACCGGGAATCCTTTGGTATTGTATCCGGGGAAAAGTTTTTTGGGCAGAGAGATCTTTGCCGTATAACCTTTGGCGTGACGCTTGACCGAAGTGATCGCACCTGAGTTCCAGCTTCTGTCGCCGGTGGAGCGGGCGCCGTGGACGGTAAGTTTCTGATCCATGAGAGCATTTTCAAGATTGAGGATGCACTGGTAGTAGATTTTTTTGTCGCCGGTGGGATTGATAAAAAGTTCCACGCCTGAATCCTGCCAGACATTGGGGGAATCCTTTTCTCTTTTGGCGGCGACTGCACTGGCAAGGAGAGGCTCTTCACACTCAAAGGTGAAGTGGAAGAACTCTTTGTCCTCTTTGAAAGTGACGCAGGTCTGCACCGGTTTTTGGGTGATGACCTGTTTGTCAGGGTAAACTCTCAGGAATGCGGGCGTTTCCGCTGAACAGGAGAATTGAGCGACAGCACTGGTGCGCTCCATGTATTTGCTCCGCGCCTCAAGAAGAGGGAGAAGCCATTCGGTACGGAAAAGTTTTACACGGGCGAGTGCCTCTTTATCGTTTCTGACCAGCTGTTCCGCCTTGTCAAAAGCGGACTTTATTTCTGTGATCCTGCTGTTATTGTAGATCTTGTGCCACAAATCGTAGTCTGACGGCGGCACCACGGCAGGACCGAGGTCGGTATCCACCTGGCGTCCCACGATCTCTTTGAGCCAGATCCTTTCAAAAAGGGCAAAAAGTTTTCCCATAACAGGAGCGGCTTTGCCGAACATGAGCTGATGGTGTTCGGTGATGAGTGCTTCAAGATCGGCTTTGTTGTCCCAGCTGTATTTGCCGTGGAGATAGTAGGTGAGGTAGTTGTTGATGTAGCGGTCAGTTTCGCTTTCAAAAAAGGCTCCGAAGATGTAGGGGGTCACCTCTTTGTAGTAGACACCCACTGAGTGAGCGCTGGGTGAGGGAACGCCTTTGAAAGCGGTAGCTCCCTGTTTGCAGAGATAAGTCCACAGCCATACTTTGTGGTTGAGTTTTTTTGCCCATGCCTTGATCTCTTCAAGGTCCCGCTTCTGACCTGCCGGATTGTACTGTCCCCAGGGGCCCCGTTCAGCCACCATGACCAGCAGATTGGAAGGCAGGTCAAACTTGGGGACCTCCCGGTAGGGACGGTATGCCATCATGGTGACAAAACCGGGAACTTTTTCTTTCTGAAGTCTCCGGGCGGTTTCCGCAGTCAGGCGCCACATGAACTCGGAAGCATAGTTGTCGCCGGTTCCTAACTTCGGTTCGCGCTTTTTGCAGTGGCAGCGGTAGTAGGAGTCCTGAGGCATGATGTCGGCAAACCCTTTCTGGAATCCGGAGGGATCCCAGGCGACGCGGCCGTTGCGGTAAAAAATGTTGCGTTTGGCAGGCGATTCGCCCAGAAGGAAACTTTTCACATCCTGAAAGATCTCTTCCCGGATCCCGGAGGAGTAGCAGAGAGAACCGGGATGGGGAATGGAGGGATTGTTGTGGCGCTGACCGTTGCTCATCAAAGCGAAATATTCAGGATGGCTCTGACCGAAGCGCTGAAGATATCCTAAGCGCGAAAGTCCATGACAGCAGGGAAGATAGGTGGTCTCAAGACGGTAACGGTAGGTGGCGAGATTTTTATAATCCCAGGCGGCATCGTCTCTTCCCGGCCACTTCCCCTGATAAGGCATGGTGCGGCGGACTGTAAAATCGGGGTAATCAAAGATATCAGTTTCAGGAAGATCAATGAATTTTTTGGCGGGAACCACAGTTCCGAGACCGGGGAAGTAAAAACGCACGCCTGCAAAGCGCTCCAGAAAATCGTACACTCCGAAGAGGGTCCCACGCTCATACATGTTCCCCCATACGCCGGAACGTATCTCTTTTTCAGGGTTGACTTTAGCATCATCCACACCGGCGATGAATGCTCCGGCAGAGGTGATTTTCATGGAAAAAGCATCGCGGTGATGTTTGGCAGGGAGGATCCCTGCGGCGGCGCTCCACTTGTTGAAGCCGATAAAGATGTTGAATTTCCCCTTTTGAGCCTCTTTATACACATTGATCTTTTTGCCCAGTGAACGGCTCAGGAAGGTGGAAAGTTCTTTTGCGGCGAAACGCACTGCCGCACTTGCATCGGGAGAGATGACGATGGCGGCATTCTCTGATGTAAGACGGAGGATCTGTTTCCCGGTCTTGAAAATTTTAGGCGCCCGTTTGGGATGGTGGGGGGGCTCCGGCATAGCTGCTCCGCAAATGGTTGTCAGAACCAGCAGCGCGAAAAGAAGGATTTTTTTTCTCATAGTGTTCCTCAATGTGTTGTTTATGTTGATATGTCTGATTCAAATCATTTTACAAAAGGGAAAAGGGATCTTCCATGCTGCCGGAACTCCAGTTGGAACTCCCGCCAGTCAGCGGGGATCTCAATAGGGGCATTGTGGTTCATGGACTTTGCCTGATTGATGCTCTGGAGCGCTTCGCGTTTTTCTTTGCGCTGCAAATGGATATATGCCTTGAGCAAGAGACTCAAAGGCGTGTTCGCCCCCATGGAAAGTGTTTCAAGAGCAGCTCCTGAGAGTCCTTTTTTGTACTGAGCAAATGCCAGACGGGGACGGTATTTTTCAGGTTCACGATCCAGATCAATGAGCTGACGGTTGTACCAGATGACACTGTTCCAGTCTTTGTTACGGGCGGCCTCAGAAGCGGCGGAACTCAGGAAGTTGGACATATTGCTTCTTTTGTTCAGCATGGGGGCGAGTTTGGGTTCCAGTTCAAGGTCTGGAGCAGCTCCAAGGCGGCGTGCTGTTTCATAAAGTTTTACCGCTTCAAAAATGCGGTTGGGATCGGTGTTGCAGAGGAGCCGCGCCTGTTCCAGTTTGGGTTGGGGATCTTTAGGCAGCCGCGCCGCCGCCAGCTGGAAGAGGCCCGATGCCCTTGCATGTTGACCGTTGCCCGCTGCGATAAGACCTGCTGCCATCTGCAAGTAGGGGTTTTCCCGATTCCGTTTGAAAAGGGGTTCAATGACCGCTTCGGCATTTCCGTAACGTTTCAAAGCGATGTAGGCGTAAGCTGTTTCAAGGGCAAGCTCAATGGAGTTGGGTTTTGCATTTCTTGCTTTGCTGAGAAGGGGTGCGGCACCCTTGTAATCGCCCCGCAGAGCAAGGAGTTTTCCCAGAAGTTCAGCGGCTTCAGTGTTGTCAGGGGCGAGTTTCAGCGCTGTGCGGTAGTTCCAAATGGCGAGCTCATATTTTTCATCAGCACTTGCGATGCGGGCGGCGGCGATATAATCCTCAGGTTTGCCCACAGGTTTGGCGGCGGCGACGGGAGTGTAATCTGCCGGAGCGAATGCGGGCATGGGACGGGATGCAAGTTCTTTTTCAAGTTCAGCCTTTTTCTGTGTAAGGTCTTCATTGAGTGCGCGTTGGCGGATAAGTTCATCTCTGAGCTGCTCAAGATGTGCGATCTGCAATTTTGCCTGGGCCAGCTGAGGAGCAAGATTTTTTGCATCGGCAAGTTCTTTGGCAAGTTTCCTGAGCCGTTCCACTTCGGTGCGGAGTTTGCTGTAATTGGCAAGTTCAGATTTGACAGAAGCAAGTTCAGATTCAGCTCTCAAACTGCGGTCTGAAAGCTCCCGGTTGAGCTGAAGAATACGGCTTTTTTCTGCTTCAATCTGTTTGCCTTGAGCAGAAACAGCAAAGAGCCGGTTGTTTTCCCGTTTGAGTTTTTCCAGTTCTGAGGTATATTTTTTCAGTTCGCCGCTGAGCCGGGCGGCTTCAGCCTTTACAGGCCGGAGCTGTTCCAGCTCTGTACGCATACGGTTGTTGTGTATACGCATTTCTGCAACGGATTGCTCCAAATTGACATTTTTTGCATTGACGCTTTTGAGGAGCGTATTTTCCTGGAGCAGTTCAGCAATGATGGTTTTACTGTCTTTCTGACCGGGGGTGGTTTTTGAAGAGCTGCCTCCGGGAAGCTGTGTGATAATGGTTTTGGCGGCGGCAGCTGCTTTGAGTCGCCTGTTTTCTTCTTCCACGCTTCTCAGGCGCTCAAGGGTTTTGGCCTGATCTGCCACCAGATTTCCGGTTCGGGCGCGAAGTGTTTCAAGGGCGTCGGCTTTATTGGCAAGTTCTCTTTTTTCAGCTGCCAGAGCAGAGAGCTTTTTATCTGCTTCGCGCAGACTTTTATCTTTCTGAGCGATCTCCTGCCTGAGTTTTTCCATTTCTTCCTGCAATCTGGCGGCGGCGGCGAGCTGAAGTTTCTGTTTGCTGCTTTCATTTTCCCAGAGGACTTTGCCCTGAAGAAGCTCCTGATTCTGTTTTCTGAGCTTTTCAGCTTCAGCGGCTTCAGGAGCTATTTTAGCGATCTGCATT
>JAGBWB010000164.1 GCA_017629975.1 Lentisphaeria bacterium | reverse complement strand
GGTAATGGGGCAGTACGGCGTAAATCCAGAAAACCCGGAAGACACAGGCGCCGAAAAGAGTGATGAACATGGAACTGAAAGCAAATCCCAAAGCACGAAGGCTGCCGTTGAGAGTTTCCATGACACCTAAAAGCATATAGGTCGTAAACATGACCTTTGCCCGCTGCATCGCCCAGTCGATGACCTGAGGATCCGGAGGGAAGATCCCCATGATGCTGTGACCGAAAATATAAAAGAGCCAGCCGACAATGGTACATAAGACAACGGCACATGCAAGGCATCCGTAGATACTCTGGAGGACTCTTTTGTAGTTTCCGGCGCCCCGGTTCTGCGCCACAAAAGCGACCGAAGTATGGAAGAAGGAAACAGAGCACACATGCAGAATCGACTCCACCACCCCTTCAGTGGTGCTGCCTGCCATGGCATAGGTTCCGAAAGAGTTGATGGAAGACTGGATGATCAGATTGGAAAGGGTGAAAAATGAACTCTGAATAGCAGCAGGGATACCGATTTTCAGCATATCCTTCATTAAAGACCAATCAATACGCATCTTTTTCCAGTAAAAGCGTATATCTTTATCGTTCCCCAGCATGGCACGAACCAGCAGAAAGGATGCCACGATGAAAGAAATAGCTGTGGCAAAAGCAACACCTGCCACATCCATCTTGAAAACGATGACAAAAAGCAGATTGAGCAATACGTTGCAGACACCGCCGATCGTCAGGTAATACAGCGGGCGTTTTGTGTCGCCAACGGCACGCATGATGGCGCTGCCGATGTTATAGACCAGCTGAAAAGGCATCGCCGAATAGTAGATCCAGGAATAGAGACAGGCTTTCGGCAATACCTCCGCCGGGGTTTCCATAGCGGTCAGGATGGGTTTGACCGCGAACAATCCCATTATGGTTACGATAATACCGCCCCAGATGGCAAAAGCCATGCCCGTATGAATAGCGCGTGAGAGTTTTTTCTTATCTTTTGCACCGAAAAAGCGTCCCACATAAACGCCGACTCCGGCAGAAAGTCCGCCGAAAATATTAACGACCATCACGTTAAGTGTTCCAGTCGCCCCCACTGCCGCCACAGATTCGTGAGATGAAAACTGACCGATAACAAGAACGTCTATGGCATGAAAAATCAACTGCAGCGCAGTTGAGAGCATCAAAGGAATAGCAAATACAACGATCTTGCTGAAAAGCGGACCGCTGCACATATCCATCTGGTATTTGGCAGTTGCCATGTTGAATTTTCCTCTTCTGGAAAAAAAGGACTGAAAAAGCCTTTTTCAGCTGTTTTTCAGTCCTTTTTCAAAAGTACCGGAATTTCTCAGAAACCGATTTTATTCTCCAGATAATCACGCAGCTGGGTGATGTTGACACGCTCCTGGAGCATGGTGTCGCGGTCACGGACAGTAACAGCGTTGTCGTTGAGAGAATCAAAGTCAAAGGTCACGCAGTAAGGAGTTCCGATCTCATCCTGACGGCGGTAACGTTTGCCGATACTTCCGGTCTCATCATACTCAGCGCGGAAATAACGGGAGATGGTCTTGTAGAGAGCCTCAGCATTTTCCTTGAGTTTCTTGGACTGGGGCAGCACAGCCACCTGGATGGGAGCCACAAGAGCAGGCAGATGCAGCACGATTCTCACATCTTCCTCCATGCCCTCTTTCTTGGTGGCGGCAGTATCTTCATCATAGGCTTTGCCCAGCAGAGCCAGGATGGTACGGTCAAGTCCCACACTGGTTTCAATAACAGTGGGCATAAGGGTACGGCGGTTATCGTGATCCACATAGCTCAGGTCGCTGCCGGAGAATTTGCTGTGCTGGGAAAGATCCCAGGTACCGCGATGGTGGACACCCTCAAGTTCGCCCCAGCCGAAGGGGAACTTCACTTCAATATCAATAGCGGCCTTGGCGTAGTGAGCAAGTTTCTCATGCTCATAGATACGCATGAAATCGTCGGTGAATCCCAGTTTGTTGCGGTAGTAGTTGATCCGCTGTTCTTTCCAGTACTCAAACCACTCCATACCCTCTTCACCGTCGCAGAAGAACTCCATTTCCATCTGGGTAAATTCGCGGCTGCGGAAAGTAAAGTTGCGGGGGTTGATCTCGTTGCGGAAGGCTTTACCGATCTGAGCCACACCGAAGGGCAGTTTCTGACGGGCGGCAATACGCACGCTGTGGAAATCCACAAAGATGGGCTGGCAGGATTCAGCGCGCAGATAGGCGATATGTTCATCGTCAAAGACAGGTCCCACAAAGGTCTTCATCATCAGATTGAATTCCTTGGGTTCGGTCAGATCTTTGCTGCCGCAGGCGGGACAGGTGGTGGGATCTTCCATCTGATCCACCCGGTGACGGGCTTTGCAGGTTTTGCAGTCGGTCATAAGATCGCTGAACTGATCAATGTGACCGGAAGCCTTCCAGATGGTGGGGTTGGCGATGATGGTGGAGTCAAGACCTTCAATATTGTCTCTGGTTTCAACCATTTCGCGCCACCAGAGGGCTTCAACAGCTCTCTTCATCCGGCAGCCGTAGGGACCGTAATCCCAAAATCCGTTGAATCCGCCGTAAATCTCAGAACTGGGGAAAATAAATCCGCGCCGTTTGCACAAACTGACAATCTTGTCCATCAGTTCCTGACTTTTGAAATCGTCGGCCATAATAACACTACTCCTTGATTTTAGGTTTATAAAAATGTAATCTTCTTAATATAGCACCAGAGAGTGTCTTTTTCAAGCTGAAAATCAGGGATCCGCTATGACAAATGCAGGAAAACCGGGAATATTCCACAGCTTCAACAAGGGAGCAATAAGGGGATCTCCCGGTTTTTCCGCATACTGTGGAATCCCGTTATACCAATCCTCATTGAGAACAGAACCTTTTTTCACAGGAATATCCTTCCCGTTTCTGAATCTGTCAGGGAAAATCTGATACATTATACCGCCCTTAAGCCAATCGGCAGGCTTATTATTGGGGTCATAAAAACTGAGCTGGAAGACATCTCCTCCATCGCGGTAGTTGGGAACGGAACGTTCACCCCATTTGATTCCAAAAACAATTCGGTAAAAATACAGACCGTTTTCAGAAACAGATACACG
>JAGBWB010000163.1 GCA_017629975.1 Lentisphaeria bacterium | reverse complement strand
TCCTCTGCTGACTGGGGTGGATATAGCCATTCATGTATTTTTTCAGCTTTTCAAAGAAATCAGGAAAATTCCGGATCGTTTCATCCTCCAGCACTTTCCCCAGTGCAAGGGTAAAAAACCCGTGTTTCACCTCTTCATCCTCGTAAGAGCGCTGCCCTGCCTGACAGGAGCGCAGGATCCACGGGGGAATGATCCCGTCATCTTCATCCATACAGACAAGTTCAAGTCCACGGCTCTTCCGGGACTCATAAACACTCTTCTCCCCTGCGCGGACATTGTTGCGGCAGCAGTCAAGGATAAAAAGGCGGTGGACGCCCGCTTCACAGCAGTTTTCGCTCATCCGCCGGACAACGGCAATAGGCAGGGCATCCCCGCCGCCGTTGATATCAAGGATTTCAGAGGAGGTTCCCGGACAGAGCAGGTAGTGGTTATCCGCCACCTCATGTCCGTGACCGGAAAAGTAAAAAACAAAAATATCCCCTGCTTTGAGTCCGGAGCAGAGCTCTCTGACCTTTTCTCCGAGGGTGATGCTGGTAACTTCCTCATCTTTCAGGAGAGCGGTTTCAAAGCCGTTCCGGGCAAACTCTTCGCATGTGGCGACAGCGTCATTAACCGCACATGAAAGATTATTGATCTTTTTATCCCGGTAGTTGTTCACACCGACAAAAAGCGCCGTCCTTCTCATATCCCATATCCTGATTTTACTGAAATAAATATAATGTTTTAATATAACACCAAAAAATATATTTGCAAATTTCTCAACAAAGTTTTCCCCGATGTCACAATGTAAAGAGGAACTTCCCCTGGAAATCTGACACGTTATTCAAAAATAAAGCTTGTAAATCTGCTTTTTGTATGGTATATTGTAGCAGAACGTTCCCCTTTTATGAAAATATCTTTTGCAATGAGAAAAAATGATCCGCGAGTTCAGGCAGGAAGATCTGCCCATACTTCTTGAAATTGCCCGCAAAGCATGGAAACCCATCTTTGACAACTACAAAAACCAGCTTGGTGAAGATCTTTATCCCATGCTCTATCCTGATCCGGAAGAACCTTTCCGGGTCAAGGAGAGGGAGATCATTTCACAGGCTGAAAAGGTTCCCCATGAAATCCTGATCTGCGAAAGAAACAGCAAGATCGCAGGCTTCATCTTTTTCGGGATGCGGGGCAAAACCGGAGTCATCTGCAACAACGCAAAAGATCCGGATTCAGAAGAGCGGGGCGTCGCACAGGAGATGTACGCCGCCGTCCTTGAAAAGTTCAAAGCCGCCGGCATGACCGTTGCCACCGTGAGCACGGGTCTTGATTCCGCCCATGCCCCTGCCCGGAGAGCCTACGAAAAAGCAGGTTTCAGCGCACACATGGATAAAACTGCCTACTATATGAAACTTGATTGAAGAGATTGAAAACCATGCTCCCCAAAGCCTATACAGATTCCCTCGCCTTTGTCAAAGATCCTCTTTACAGTGTTGAAGTTCCCAATCCCCCCGACCCCTGCGAAGGCGGCAGAGGATTCTGGATCTACGGACAATATGAGTTTGAAGCCTTTATTCTGGAAAAGATGTGCCGGGAAAAAAATGAAGCTAAACTCAAAGTGGGTTATACCGAGTTCCGCCGTGTCCCTCAGAAGACTCTTTCTTTCAGCGCCGCCTTTGATGCGGAAGAAAAGCTCCTGCTGCGTTTCTCAGGAGCTGAAGAGCTCCTCTGGCAGGGGGAAGGCTCCCTGCAGCGCAGAGAAACCCCGGAGGGAACCTGGGTCACACTTCCCGGCGCAGGACGCCTGACAGTAACGGTCAGGGTTTCTGACATAGAAAAAGAGATCCCGGCACTTTATGTTGAAAAAGATCCTGAAAAGTGGTGCACCGCTTCCGGGGAACAACGTTTCACAGCGCGCCCGGCGAGAGCGGACGGCGTCATTCCCCACCGGGCAGTCATGGCACAAGCGGAACTTGTTCCGGAAAAGTACGGTGAAAAATTGTGGGATGCCGGACGGGAGGTCCTCTGCTATGTGGATATCAAAACCGCCCCCGGCGAAAGGCCTGAACTTTTCGTGGGCGAAAGTCTGCCCGAAGCAGAAAGCAATGCTCCCGCCCATGAGGAGCAGACCCGGGAGCTGATCTCCCTTGCGCCGGGACATTTCACAAGCAAAGTCCCCCTTGCTCTGAGATATATCAGAGTGGAAAATGCCCGTTCCCCTGAGGTGAAACTCAGATGTCTTTTTCATCCTGCGGCCTACAAGGGCGCCTTTGCCGCGCCTGAAGAACCGCTCCTGACTCAAATATGGCTCCAGAGCGCCTACACGCTGCGCCTCTGCATGATGAACTTTCTCAACGACGGCATCAAAAGAGACCGTCTCCCCTGGGCGGGGGATCTGGCAGTTTCTCTCATGGGGAACGCCAGCGTCTTTCTTGACAACACCATCACCCGGGACACCCTTTCGGTTCTGGGCGCTGTCAGCGTTGAAACGGCGCATATCAACACCATTGTGGACTACACTTTGTGGCATTTGATCAGCCACAACGTTTATCAGCAGTTTTCCGGGGACAGGGACTTTCTCAAACAGGAGTTCCCCCGCCTGAAAGAGACATTGGCCTTTCTTCTGAACCGCCGCTGTGACTCCAAAGGACTCCTTATGGTTGACCCGCAAGACTGGCTCTTTATTGACTGGGTCCCGGGAGAAAAATACACAGCGCTCCAGATGCTCTTTGTCATGGCGCTCAGAGCCGGCGCCGCCCTTGCAGAGCGTCTGGAAGAAAAATCCCTTGAAAAAGAACTTCTCAACGCTGCCGCCAAAGCAGAGCAAAGCATCAGAGAGTGCGCCTTTGACCGGGAGCGCCGCCTTTTTGCCGCCGCTCCGGGGAGCAAAGAATTTTCCCGTCACGCCAACATGCTTGCGGTCATTGCAGATGTTGCTGATGACGCGGCGAAAGAAAGTATCGCCTCTGCTCTTGCAGGCGATGAACTTCCCCCTGTGGGTACGCCCTATATGTCCTTCTTTGAATCCCTTGCCCTGGCCCGGTGCGGCAAAGCAGATGAGGCGCTCAAAAAGATCCGCTCCATCTGGGGCGGAATGCTTGCTCTGGGAGCGACGACCTTCTGGGAGGGATTTGACCCGGCGCATAAAGGAAATGAACATCTCTCCTTCTATACACGCCCTTTCGGCAAGAGTCTCTGCCATGCCTGGAGCGCAGGACCGCTCTGGCTGTTCTTTGAGATCCTTCTGGGGATCCGCCCGGAAAAAGACGGGTGGGAGAGTTTTTCCATTTCCCCCCTGCCGGATGCAACAGTTTCTGCGGTGATCCCTGTTCCTCAGGGGCGCATTGAAGTTGAATGTGTCAAAGGGAAGATCGTTAAACTTCTTATCCCCCCGGGATGCACAAGGGTGTGACTTCCGCCTCTTTCCGTGAAACGTTGAAAAAGAGCTTGTTCACGAACTGAAAGTGCAGAAAATTCTTTGTTTTGATACTGTTTTTTATTTGTAATTTTATTCTTTAAGATATATATTAAAATCAAGTTTCTGCATATCGTAAAAGGAGCATGGATTCTGTGTCTTTCACAACGGATGTATCATTTCTTGAAAAAATAAGCGACGGTGACGAAGTCTCCTGGGAAAAATTCAAGGAGATCTACTCCCCGCTTATCCGTTACTGCGGCCATGAATGGGGACTGAATGCAAACGAAACCGAAGAGCTTGTGCAGGATGTCATGGTCAGTTTCTTCATGGGGTCCAAAACATTCCGTTACGACCGCAGCAAGGGGAAGTTCCGCTCCTATCTTCAGGAGATTGCCAAAAACAAGGTCTTTTCCATTCTGCGGAAACGGCAGAACATGCCCCGGGGGGAAAATGAAAATCCGCCCCTCCTGGATTACGCCTTTGATGAAAAATGGGATGCCGAATGGCACAAACACCTTTGTGACGAGGCTTTCAAACTGCTCCGGAAAGAGATGGAACCCATATCGTTCCGCTCCTTTGAGATGTATGTGATGGAGGAACTCCCCGCAAACGAAGTGGCGGCAACTCTGGGAATATCGGTCAACGCGGTCTACATCAACAAGTGCCGTGCCATAGAACATCTCCGCCAGACGATCCGGGAACTTGAAAAACTTTGAACTTCCTTTCTTTTTTCCTGACTATGCGCCACTTTGAAGAATTTGAAATCGAACATCTCCTCAATGCAACCGGTTCATGGCTGCTCCGGCTCCGCTGCGCACTGCACCTGAAACGCTGTGAGATTTGCCGTCAGCGGAAAGCGCATATCATGGAAGAGGCACGTTTCAGCGAAAAACTCCGCAATGCAGTCAGATGTTTTGAGGAGTTCCGTCAGAACCAGCCGGGAAAACACTCTGCGGAGAATGAAAAATGAGTTCCGGCAAACACCATTGCAGCTCCTGCCAATTTGAATTTCTTCCCGCTGAAGCCGTTGAGATCCCGGAGGGCAAAGGCTGTCCCAGATGCAAAGCCAAAGTCACACTTCAGGAACTCCCGGAAGTCCACCCCCCGGAAAAAGCGGTCCGTCTCCTCAGCAGCGGAACCATATTTGATAAATACCGCATCATCTCTTTTGTGGGTTCAGGCGGCATGGCAGAGGTCTACAAAGCCGAACATCTCCTTTTGAAACGCACATTCGCCCTGAAAGTGATGAAAGAACTCAATGCCAAAAATGAGAGCACCGCGGCAAAACGTTTTCTGCGTGAAGCCAAATGCTTTCATCTGCTGGATCACCCCAATATCGTCCGGGTCTTTGATATCGGATGCGATAAAACAATGGGACTCCTCTACATTTCCATGGAGTTCCTTGAGGGCAGCTCTCTTGCCGCAGAACCGGGGAAAAGGTTTCCGGAAACAGAGCTGCTCAAGATCGCCTCAGACATAGCCAAAGCCCTTGAAGCTCTTGAAAAAAATGCCATGGTCCACAGAGATATCAAACCTTCAAATATCATGCGCGACACCAAAGGCAACTGCAAACTCATGGATCTGGGCATCGCCAAGAACCGCTGGGAAAGCAGCGACGGACAGACTCTCACCATTGACAACTGCGTCATCGGAACCCCTGCCTACGCCAGTCCTGAACAGTGCCGTTCTCCCCACAATGTGGATATCCGTTCAGACATCTACTCTCTCGGCATCACCCTTTATCAGCTGGCAAGCGGCGTGCTCCCCTATGCGGGGACAACGCCTCTTGAAACGATCCTCAATGTGATCCACAAAGCACCGCTCCCGCTGGAAAAACTCCCGACCTCACTTTCAAAGAGAACCATCAAACTCATTGAGTGCATGATCGCCAAGTCGCCGGAGGATCGTCCCCCTGACGCGGCATCTCTGCGGTATATGATCGAAACAGTGCAAAAGGGAGGTGATCCTGTTTTCCCCCGGAGCCGTCTGCGGCGCAAAAAGTTCTTTGCCGCAGCCGGAGCGTTTCTGCTCCTTGCGGCAGTTTCCGCAGGATTCATTTGGCAAATGCGCTCTGAAGACAAAAAGGAGTCTTTATATCTGACGCAGGAGAAAATTGAAAAAACGGCGGCGCCTTTACCTTTTTCCCGGCAGCAGTTTGTTGATCCCGCCAAACCGCGGACACTTGAAAACCGTATTGCAGAATATGAGAAGATCCTGAAATTCCTTGATTCTGACAGCGGCAGCAGAGTGCCGCTCCGCAAAGAACGGCAGCGGCTTTTTGCGGATTGGAAAGGGGAGCTTGAAAATCTGCTCAAACGGAAAAAAGAGAGACGCTCCCGGCGCATCTCTCTTTCCCTCGCCCCGGCTTTCAGAGCTGAAATTGAAACATTTCTGAAAACCAGTCAGCTCCATGCCTTTCACAATTCCCCGGAAGGTGTCGCTCTGGCAAACAGGATCATGGCGGCACTTCAGGCGGAAGAGATGGATCCGGATACGGTCTTTGAAGAAAAAAACAAAGTCAAACGCTCTCTTACCGGATTGGCCCTCTATGGGAAACTCCCTTTGCAGGAACAGCTTTTGAAAATGCTGATTTTTTCCGGCGCCGACATTGACGCCGGACACGGCCCGGAGGAAAAGCTCCCAATCACTGCCCGCACAGAACAAATCAGAGGGCGCCTTTCTGGCGTCATGGCTTTCAACGGCGCCGACAATGTGGATTCAAGAGACGGCTCTTCTCTGCTGCTCAAGGTTCTTGACCCCTATTATCCCTACATGGTCTGTCTGCCCACAGGGGATCATGTAGACTGGGCTCTTGCCGATTTTCTGGTAAAGTCGGGCGCCCTGCTCGATGTGGAAAATAAGGAGGGGCGCACCCCCTTGCACCTTGCGGCGCTCCACAACAGGGGGGAACTTCTCAACAGTATGCTTCTTGCGGGAGCTGCGGGAGGAAACACAAGGGATCAACAGGGGGACACCCCTTTTCAGCTTGCAGTGCGGAACCACGCTTCAGAAGCGGTCAAAGTCCTGACCCGTTTCGGTCTGACGACTCCCGTCACCCTTGCCGACCGGGCGCAGGGGTCGCTGATCAGTGCCATTATGACCAACACGCCCTTACAGGCGGAACAGGCTCTTGATGCAGGCGCTTCTCTTGAATACCTTTATGCCAACAAGCTCAATGCCTTGCAGAATGCGGTCATTTACCGGCGGAACGATCTGGTAAAATATCTGCTCAAAAGAGGCGCCTCCCCCTTGAGCAACGGACAAATACTCTCTCTGCCCGGAATGGCGGTCTGCACCACTTCTCCGGAAATCTTCAAACTGCTGGTCAAAAAATTTGCGCCTGAAAATATGGTTCTCAATCAGACGCACACTCCGGTCTGGCTGCCGGAAACGGTGTTGACTCACTACCGCAAGAGGGCAGATATCGCAGAAAAGTTCTTTGACGCCATGCTTGAATGTGCCTGGGATATCAATGCTCCCGGTCCCGGCGGATACACTGTGCTGGAAAGGGCGCTTCTTTTGCAGGGGATCCACGCAGATGTGATCCGTACTCTTCTTGAAAAAGGAGCGGATCCGGTAAAACTTCAGGAAAGAAAAAAAGCGGACCTCAAAAATCTTCCCCCTGATATCCGGCAATTGCTTCAAAGCGCCATCTCAAAGAAGAAACTCTGAACTCCTTCTTCACCTTTCATTGATTGGATTCTTCCTTTTTCAAGGCAACAAAAAAGCGGCTCCTTTCGGGGGAGTCGCTTTTTTCTTTACTACTCAAGAAAGAAAATTACTTGGCAGCGGTCAGCTTGTCAGCCTGGGATTTTTTGCGGGCAGCGCGGTTGGCAGGAATGACGCCAACTTTGGCAGCCTTGTCCAGACGGCTGACGAAATTGCGGCGAAGCTCATCAGCCTGAGCGTCACCGGCTTCAACAGCAGCACGCAGTTTCTTTTCCAGGGTCTTGAGTTCGCTGAGTCTGGAACGGTTGCGGAGATTAGCTTCGGTGCTGGTCCGCAGACGTTTGGAAGCCTGTTTTGAGTGGGGCATTTTTTAGTCTCCAATATCTGTTAAATTAAGTGAATAATCCTGTAACATTTGGTTAATATACATCCACTATGGCGTTTTGTCAAGTATCAGAATCAAAAAAGCCATTTTTTCTTGTAATTTTCCAGAGTAGAATACCAGGAGGCAGTAAAGTTGTTCCTGCAAGGTCTCTTATCACGGGAGTCCCCCCGCCACAGGACCGTCAGCCAGGAGCATACCGGCACGGCTCTGATATGTTGAAAGGGGGGCTTACCAGGTATCTCTTTCAAAGTTTGATCCCTGCCAGAAAGACTCTACCCAGTAGCGGTAGTGGGTGGTTGAAACAGGGACCTTGCCGTACTTGAAATAGGCAGCGTGTGCGTCAATAAAGACCACATTCAAACCGTTGTTGTGCCGGAAATCAATCTGATAGGTGGAGTTGCTTGCATACTGATAACCGATGTTCAAGCTGCCGTTGGAGTCCATCAAAGCCGAAGTCCGGCTGGGACGCTGATAGGCACTGATCTTCTTGATGGTCCCCACATAGGCGTTGCGGGCAATGGAGGCGTAGCGGTTGTCACTGGTCACCTTGTAATGTTTCAGTGCATCAGGGGTGGTGCTGGGGCAGAAAAGTTTGCATATCCGCCATGTTTTACCATTGAAATAAGCTCCTGCAATGGGAACATCATTGTGACCTTGAATAGCTGAACCGAAATAGGGTGCCAGCATACCGCTTGAACCGCTTGACCAATAGCTTTTCAGGAAAGGATCATTTGAACGCCATCCCTCAAGGCGGTTCCAGTAAGGAAAAAAGGAGCCTTTGTTGTCATCGGCATATAAAGAGAAGGCCTTTCCGAATGTTCCCTGAGTATTGAGACATGCCGTCGCTCTTGCCCGTTCCCGTGCCTGTTGCAGAGAGGGCAGCAGCATGGCGGCAAGAATGGCGATAATGGCGATGACAACCAGAAGTTCAATCAGCGTGAACGCTGATTGAGTGAAGCACGGTTTCACCGTATGAAGCATTTGCCTTCGGCAAATATGAAGCGTACTTTCAGTACATGAAGCGCTTGCTTTGCAAGCATTATAAGGCATTTTTCTGATTGTTTTTTTGAAGAGATACAACGGCAAAACACCTATTTGACAAGTAGTACTCAC
>JAGBWB010000162.1 GCA_017629975.1 Lentisphaeria bacterium | reverse complement strand
GCACAGGTCATTGCCTTTTTCAAGCTGTTTACGGATTCCGGAAAAGAAGAGCGCGTCGCCCTCTTCGATCAAGTCGTACTCTGCCGGATCGGCAAAGATCATGGGAATGATTCCGAAGTTTACCAGATTCGCCCTGTGGATGCGTTCAATGGCAAGGGCGGCAACGGCCTTGATCCCCAGATACATGGGGCAGATGGCGGCGTGTTCGCGGCTGGAACCCTGACCGTAACTGTCTCTGCCGATGATGATACCGGCTTTTCCGGAATCCCGGACGGCGGCGGCGCGTTCAGCAAAAGAGGGTTTCCCCGGCTGGGTGAAACACTCAAATACCACTTTGGAATAGGCCGGAATATTGCTCCGCAATTTCAGGTGGACTCCGGCAGGCATAATGTGGTCAGTGGTGATCTTGTCGCCCACCTTGATGACGGCAATACCGTCAAGATCTTCAGGAAGAGCCGTATTTGAGGGCGGTTCGCCGATGGTGGGTTTGCGGATGATTTCAGTTCCCGGTTGAGGCTGCTTGAAATAGGCGTCATCTATAAAATAGTTTTCAGGTTCAGTAAAAACAGGCACTTCCAATCCCGCCGCCGCAGGATCGGTGAAGACTCCCGTCAAAGCCGTCGCGGCTGCCGTTTCAGGACTTACAAGGTAGGATTGATCCCCTTTGGTGCCGGAGCGTCCGGCAAAGTTCCGGTTGAAAGTTCTGACTGTTACCGTACCGTCGGCAGGACTCTGGCCCTGTCCGATACAGGGGCCGCAGCCCACTTCAAGAATGCGGGCGCCCGCTGCCACAAGGTCGGCAAGCATACCGTTGCGGGCAAGCATTTCAAGAGTCTGGCGGCTGCCGGGGGCGATGCCAAGAGTTACATTGTCGCTGATATGTTTACCTTTGAGCATGGCGGCAACGGCGGCAAGATCACGGTATCCGCCGTTGGTACAGCTGCCGATAAGCACCTGATCCACCTTCATCCCCGCAAGAGTGCTGACCTCTTTGATGTTGTCGGGGGATGAGGGACACGCTGCCATGGGGACGATCTGAGCAAGATCGATCTCAATGACTCTGTCATATTCAGCATCAGGATCGGCAGAACAGGGAACAAAATCCTTTTCGCGGTTCTGGCGCTTGAGGAAATCTCTGGTCATTTCATCAGAGGGGAAAATACTTGTTGTGACTCCCAGTTCCGCCCCCATGTTGGTGATGGTGGCGCGCTGGGGCACGGGAAGTGTGGCAACGCCGTCGCCGAAGTATTCAACGATCGTACCCACATTGCCCTTGGTTGTAAGGATGGAAAGAAGTTTCAGAATCACATCTTTGGCGGCGCAGAAAGGACGCAGACGGTTGGTCAGTTTCACCCCCACCACTTCAGGGTAGGGGATACGGAAAGGTTTGCCTGCCATGGCAAGAGCCACATCCAGACCGCCTGCACCGATAGCCATCATGCCGATGCCGCCGCCGGTGGGGGTATGTGAGTCGGAACCGATCAGGGTTTTGCCGGGGATCCCGAAACGCTCCAGATGGAGCTGGTGGCAGATGCCGTTGCCGGGAGGGGAAAAGATGACACCCTTGTTGGCGCCGACACTCTGTAGATAGAGATGATCGTTGCGGTTTTCAGGACCGTTCTGCATCATGTTATGGTCAACGTATGATACAGAAAGCTCCGTTTTGACCTGGGGGATCCCCATGGCCTCAAGCTCCAGATATGCCATGGTTCCGGTGGCATCCTGAGTCAGAGTCTGGTCAATTTTTATTGCAACAGGTTCGCCGGGGACTTTTGATCCGGCAAAAAAGTGTGCATCAATGATTTTTTGAACTAATGTACCGCGTGCCATAATATTCCTCCTGAATTTAAAATACATTTTCTATAAAATAGCACAAAGAGCTGGTTATTTCCAGATAAAAAGAAAAAAGATCACTGTTTTTTACCGGATTCAAGGCGGATACGGGGATCGGCAGCGGTATAAAGAAGATCGGAAATGAAAATACCGCCCAGCGTCAGGGCGCCGCCGATGGCGAAAAGAGCCATTTGCAGAGGATAGTCCCGGCTTGAAAGCGAGGTCAACGCAAGAGTTCCCATGCCGGGGATGGAAAAGATGTATTCCACGATCACACTGCCTGAAACAAGAGCAGGGAGCATTCCTCCGAAAAGTGTGATCAACGATATGACCGCGTTGCGGAACGCATGGTGCCAGAGGATGGTGTTTTCACTTGCCCCTTTGGCTCTGGCGGTCCGGACATAGTCGCCCCGCAGGGCCTCAAGCATACCGCTTCTTGCATAGCGCGAAAGGGCGGCAAGTCCTCCGTAAGAAAGACAGAGCACAGGCAGCGCATAACATTTGATGAGCTCCCAGTGGAGCTGCCAGATGGAAAGCCGGGAACTGTTGTCGGGAGTCAAGCCTTTCAGAGGAAAAAATTCCCATATTCCTCCTGAACAAAAGAGCGCCTGAAGCAGCAGCCCCACCCACATGACAGGCAAAGAATAGAGTCCGAAAAGGATGAAGCCTGTTGTTTGATCCAATTTGGAGTCTGCATGTTTGGCTGTGTAGACGCCGATGGGAATGGCAAGAAGATAGGTGAGAAGAATGGCAAAAATATTGAGTTTCAAGGTAACAGGGAGCCGTTCCGCAATCAGATCAAGGACCGGACGCCCCGGATCCACGGCAGCGGATTCTCCGAAATCTCCTTTGAGTACATCACGCATCCAATAACAGAATCCTGTCAGCACCGGACGGTCAAGGTGCAGTTTTTCCCGCAGGGCGCTGTTGCTCCGCAAACCGCCTTTTTCAGCGGAAACAGCATTTCCGGTCTCGCCGCTGTTGAGCATGTTGCTCTTTGCAGGATCCCCCGGAGCCAGACGCAAAAGCACATAGCTTGCAAGCAGGATCACCGTCAGGGTTATCAGCGCCAGAAAAAGCCGTTTTACGATGTATTCAGGATTCATAGGGGCTTTTATTCCGCTTGAGTGAAGTCAACTTTTGTCAGCAGCAGCGCTCCCATAAGAAAGGGCAGTGCCAGAAAGGCGATACCAAGTTCCGCCTTGCCGCCGCAAGCGGTCACTACGCCGATGAGAAGAGGTCCCACGATCGTGGTGAATTTGCCGAAAAGGTTGTAGAATCCGTAAAATTCCGCAGCTTTGGGGGGTGGAACGATCCGGCTGAAAAGGGAGCGGCTGAGAGATTGGATCCCGCCTTGAGAAGTTCCGATGAGCACGGCAAGCAGGATGAATATGTGAAGACGGAAATCTTTAAGAGCCGGGAGCGTCAGCAGCAGCGCCAGAATAGAAATGATAAAATAGATACCGATGGCAAACAGCACCAGATTCCGCGGGTGAAACTTTGAGGAAAATTTACCGTACAAAAGTGTGCAGGGAAAGGCGAGGAACTGAAGTCCTAAAATAACTCCCAGCAGCTGCACTGTATTGATCCCGATGTCGCTTGCAATGGGGGCGGCCATGGTGTAGATGGTGCCGACACCGTCAATGTAGAGAAAGTAGGCAACGAGAAAAAGGAGCACATTTTTATTTTTCAGCAGTTCCTTAAAGTTTGAAAGAAGATCCAAAGATCTATCCCGTTCAGCGCTGCTTTTATCCTCTTTGACAAAGATAAGGGCGGGCACAGAGAGAAGTCCCCACCAGACGGCTGCGACAATAAAGGCATATTTGTCTGCTGAAAGGGCATCTTTCAGCACATAGCGCAATCCGAGGCAGAGGATAAAGGGGATCACTCCCCCGATGTACCCCAGGGCGTAAGCGAGGGTTGAAAGTTTGTCGCGGATCGCTTTGGGAGCTACTGAAAGCAGAAGTGAATCATAAAAAGAGTTGGCGCTCATGTAGCACCCCAAACTGATGAAGCTCAGTATAAGCACGCTCCACGCCATCCCCTTTTGGAGCAGTGCAAATGCCGCCGTACTGAGAATGCCCATAAGAACGAAAATGGCAAGCATGAGTTTTTTACAGTGGAATTTGTCGGCAAAAAATCCCAGTGTTATGGAAACAGCTCCGGCGGCAATGCCTGCAAGACTGCTCACATATCCCCAGTAGGCGGTGGTATTCTCTTCGCCCCAGATATCATTGGCGCAGTATTTGAAAAGGAGCGCCGCGAAAACAGTCCGGACGATCAGGGCGTAGGCGGCGTTGCCCATATCATAAAGTACCCAGGACTTCTGTGCCATATCAAGTTTCATTTGTCAGTTTCTTTCCAATTCCGATGCCGGGAAGGGCTGAGAAAGCAGTTTTAGCAACCGGCCGCCGCAAGCGGAGCTTTTATTGCGGCTTCATTGAACTGCTCCCGGAAAATATTATAGAGATTGTTTTTCTATAATATACTTCCGGGAAAGAACAATTTCAAGAAAGTTCAGGGAATGCGTACTTTAAAAGTGTTTTCCAGAAAGAAACCTGCAAAGAGCAGCAGGGCGGCAATTGCAGCAGTAAGGGGGGCATACTCTTTGTATTCGGTGTACTTGGGCTGTTCAATGTTGGTCTTTTCAAGAGCGTTGATCTCTTCCATGACCTTTTTCATTCCCGCGCTGTCGGCGGCGAGAAAACTGGTACCGCCGGAAATCTTTGCAATGGAGTCAAGCAGTTTTCTGTCAAAATCCGCCTGAGTTCTCTGGAATCCGAATCCGGTCTGGATATAGGCATTGTCACTGCCGATCCCTACCGTGTGGACGATGCAATTGAACTCTTTGGCAACATTGGCGCTCTGTTCAGGTGAAAGACGGTTCTCGGCGGTGTTGGCGCCGTCGGTGAAAAGAACCAGAACCCGCCGGGGAGCCGTTGAATTTTTCAGACGCCTTGTACCTGAACTGATGGCAGAGGCGATGCCCGTGGCACTGCCCAGCTGTCCCGGTTCAAGAGTTTTCAGCCGTTCAAGGAGCCATCTGTGATCCAGAGTGGGGGGCGCGAAACTGTACGCAAGATCTGCAAATCCCACAAGACCGATACGGTCATTGGGGCGTGCCAGAATGAATTTGCGTATTTCCTCTTTGGCTGTGTCAAGTCTGTTGCGCAGTGTTCCGTTGTTGATCCCCTGAAGAAGTGCATCAGAGGTGGTGACAGTACCGGGGACATCTATGGCGCGCATACTGTCTGACATATCAAGGGCAAGAACGATATCAATACCTTTTGAACGGACGATGAGCTTTTCATCTCCGCTCCGGGGGCGGGCGAGGGCAACGATCAGGAGCAGCAGTGCCGCCAGATAGAACCAGTTGCAGAAACTTAAAAACTTTCTTTTTCCTGAGGCGCGCTTGAAAACGCCGGTTGAGGGAACCACCACAGAGGGCTGTTTTTTGATGCAGGTCAGATAGTACCAGAGCGCAGGTACTATCAGGAGTCCGGCAAGAAACCAGGGCGTTGCAAATTCAAACATTATTTTTCCTCCTTTTCCGGTTCAGCGGTATTTTCAACCAGTTCAACGGCGCTGTTGACGGCGGTGCTGACGGCGGAGGTGTCGCAGGGCGCCTGTGCGAATTTTATCATATCGGCTGCGTTGAGAAAGTTCCTCAAAAAAGATCCCGCCTGAGGAGGAACGGCAGAGGTGAACTCCATTTCTGCCAGAAATTCCGGGGTGGTTTTGCCAGAGGCCGGGAGTGCATAACGCTCTTCCAGATAGTTCCTGAGCAGATCTGAAACGCCTGCGATCCCCTCCTTGGCAGAGAGGCGGCGGGCATAGACATCACCTCTGAGGGAGTCCAGTGCATTGAGAGTCCTGCGGCGCAGGGAAAGAGGAGGAAGAGCTCTTTTGCGTCTTTTGAAAAGCAGGTAAAGCAGCGGAAGCAAGAGTAAAAGCAGCCAGAGCAGATGGAGTTTTGAAATACTTTTTCCCGGGAGAGGTACTGTTTGGGCAAGTTCCGGTGCCGTGACTGTTGAGGCGGCAAGTTCCCCGATCTTGAGCGCCGGGATCTTGAGCGTGAATTTTTCAGGAGTACCGTTTTTCGCCTTCGGGGAAAGTTCAAGATTGACACTTCCCGGTTCGGAATTGCCTGCGCGGACACAGCAGAGGTCGCCTGAAAGCTGCCAGATGTTGTATTTCCAGAAGCTCTTGATTTTTTTCACTGTCAGAGGATGAGCAATAACCGTACCTTTTCCCGGAGTCATGGAAAATTGAGTGATTTCCCGGTATCCTGGTACTTTGAACTCTGCTTTATACGGCACAAGGGATCCGATGAGGGGAGGGGCGGAAGAAAGAAATTTGACTTCTCCGGGGACTTCTGCTTTTATTTGCTCCCTTTGGGAAAGAAAAACGCCGGAACCGCTCCACAGCAGATAACAGAGAGCAGCTGCCGCCAGAAGAGAAAGAGGAATGATCCAATATTTTTTCACAAGATGTTTTCTCCCGGGTTATCAATGTTTGTTGCGGCTGTTCCGCAAGGCGAAAAACTGAAGCAGAGGCCCCAGAACATCACTGCCGCTTTCGACTTCGACCCGGTCCACCCGGGCACTCCGGCATAACGCAGAAATCCGCTCTGTGCTTTCTGTCATTTCCTGACGCAGACGTTCCCGGTCACGGGCGTCAAAGGAGATCAATTCCCCGGTTTCCGCATCCTCAACCACAAGGGAGGAGTCAAGTTCCCAGCAGCGTTCCGAGGGATCGTAGATCTGGATGGCGATCACATCATGACGGCGGTTGAGCTGCTTCAAAGATGAGGAAAAATCCCCGGAGTCGATCAAATCGCTGATGAGAAAGACCACACTGGATTTTTTCAAAAGCCGGGAAGATTCACGCAGGGCAAGATCAATGTCCGTTCCCTTATTCTGAGCCTGAAAGGCAAGCATTTCCCGGATCAGACGCAACGTATGCCGCCTGCCGGAACGGGGCGGAACATAGAGTTCGATCTTGTCGCTGAACATCATCAGAGAGACCTTGTCATGGTTCCTTGCGGCGCTGAAGGCGATGAGCGCCGCAAGTTCCGCCGCGCTGCGCCGTTTGGTTTTTGCGGCAGAACCGAAAGCGCCGGAACTGGAAACATCCACAAGCAGCATGATGTTAAGTTCTCTTTCTTCCACGAACTTTTTGACATAGGGCGCGCCCATACGCGCAGAAACGTTCCAGTCAATAGTTCTGGCGTCATCCTCTGCGGTGTATTCCCGCACCTCTTCAAACTCAATGCCGGCACCTTTGAAAACGCTGCGGTAGGCACCGCCTGAAATCTCATCAACCATGCGGTTGGTTCTGATTTCAAGGAGTCTGATCTGTTTGGCAAGTTCTTCAGGGATCATAAGGAATTGTTTTTTCGCTTTACTGTTTTCGGCATCAGGGGGTACGCAGTTCTGAAAGCAGTTTGGCGATAACTGCATCGGAATCCACATTCTCAGCTTCAGCTTCGTAAGAAAGTATAAGGCGGTGACGCAGCACATCGGGGGCGATATCTTTCACATCCTGGGGCAGCACATAGGCTCTGCCGTTGAGGAGAGCAAGTCCGCGGGCGGCAAGTGAAAGGGCGACGCCTGCGCGGGGACTTGCGCCGAAAGTCAGCATGGAGTCAATGAAATCCAGACGGGCGCTGTTCTGACGAGCTGAAAGCTGATCCCTGCACCCGGGCCGGGTGGCGATAACGATGTCAAGGATGTATTCAAGGATCTTTTCATCAATGTATATCTTGTCAAGCAGAGTCCGCGCCGCCATAATATCGGCCAGTGAAGCAACAGTCACGGCGGGGGCGGGGACATGGGGATGAGCCATGCGTTCCAGAATGGTGCGTTCTTCTGAGCGCTCCGGATAACCGACGCGCAGCTTGAACATGAAACGGTCAAGCTGTGCTTCGGGCAGAGGATAGGTTCCCTCCTGTTCAATGGGATTCTGGGTCGCCATGACGAGGAAGGGTTCAGGGAGGGGGATTTTTTCTCCGCCGATGGTGATTTGACGCTCCTGCATGGATTCAAGGAGAGCGCTCTGGACTTTGGCAGGAGCGCGGTTGATCTCATCGGCAAGGAGCATGTTGGCGCATACGGGACCGGTTTTTACAGAGAATTCCCCGGTGGCGGCGTTGTAGATCCTTGTTCCCATCACATCGGCGGGGAGCAGATCGGGGGTGAACTGGATCCTTGAGAAGGTGCAATCCAGAGTTTGTGCAATGGTTTTGACGGTAAGTGTTTTGGCAAGTCCGGGGACGCCTTCAAGGAGGACGTGACCGTCAGCGATCATGGCGAGCAGAATACGGTCTATGAGTTTTTCCTGACCGGCAATGATAAGCGAAACCTCTGAGCGGATCATCTGCAAAGGCGCGCAAACGGTGCGGAGCTCCTCCTGAAGCTGCAGGATATCTTTTTGTTCCATAACGATACGATTTCTCCTCTTTTGACTGACGATAACAGGACTTTTGTATAAAGTTATGCGGGAAGAGAAAATTTTCTGTTCCCGCATTCAAGATAAAACGATATCAGAAAAAATCAAATTTATTTTGGGATTCCCACGCTGTGAGTCAGCAGAACCTTTTCAGAATCGGTCAGCTTCAGCTCTTGGGCAAGAACATCAGGTTTGGGAATGGAACCGATGGCACAGGTGCCGAGGTTCATGGAAGCTGCGGCAAGATAGATGTTCTGGCTCACATAACCCACATCCATGGCGGCGTAATGGAGCGACCTGGGGGAGCTGCCGGAAAGTTTGCTGTTGGAAACGATGACAATATAGATGGGAGCCTTGAAGCGTCCGGCAAAGCTTCTGAGATCTTTGTTTGAGACCTGGATCATCTTGTTTTCTTTGGCAGCGTATGCCCAGGCGCCCTTGGCGGTAAGCATATAGAGGGTGATTTCCTGACAGTTTCTTGCAGTGGGGGCGGTACGGCGTCCGTCGGCGCGGTTGACGCCGAAAGCGCTCCAGAAGAGCTGTGAGATCTGCTGCATACTCAGCATGTCAGACTTGTACTGGCGGATCGTTTTCCGGGCATTGAGCGCCTCATTGAGAGTCATGCCGCCTTTTTTGACGGGAGCAGGCAGAGCCGTGTCAGCAGCCTGGACTGAAAAAATCATGGAAAACAACGCTGAGAAAAAAATCACTTTCTTCATAAACAATTACTCCTTTTTCTGTAATACTGATCCTCCTTGGAGTTTCCGCAGAGGAACACATTTTCCGGCACATCGCCGGTACTCCGGAAGTTAATTTAACACCTCTTTGTTGAAATTTCAACCGAAATTACCAAAATTTTTTCAGGAAGGCTCTTGCAATACACGAAAAATGGTATTATATTAAGGAAGAGTATCATGTAAATGATGCCAGCTTAGCTCAGTTGGCCAGAGCAGTTGACTTGTAATCAGCAGGTCGTGGGTTCGACTCCCACAGCTGGCTCCATTTTTTTTGTCTTGATTTTTACCTTATTGTGTCAATCTCAGCACTATGGAGAGATGTCCCATGGAAAAATTTATAACCAGAACTGAAAAGATCCCCTTTTACAGTCATTATGAGATCATCGTTGCGGGCGGCGGAGTTGCAGGCGCCGCAGCCGCCCTCGCTGCTGCCCGGGAGGGGAAAAAGGTTCTGCTTATTGAAAAAAGCTGTATTCTCGGCGGACTTGCGACCATCGGGCTTGTCAATTACTTTGTCCCCATGTGCAACGGAAGGGGCAAAAAGATCATTTCCGGAATGGCGGAAGAGTTTCTGAACCTGTCGATCCGTTACGGTTATGACACGCTCCCTGATGATTGGAAAAACGGGGAACCTGAAGCGCCCACCAATGCCCGCTATGTGACCCGTTTTTCGCCCTGGATCTTTGCCCTTGCCCTGACTGAACTGCTGCACTCCACCGGCGTGGAGATCCTTTTTGATACCGTTGTGACGGATGTCATTATGGAAAAGGGACGCTGCGAAGGATTGCTTATCCAGAATAAATCAGGGCGCTCTTTTTGCACTGCGTCTGCGTATATTGACGCAACCGGTGACGCGGATATCCTTTTCCGGGCAGGCGTTCCCACCGTTCAGGGGAAGAACTACTTCACCTATCAGGGATTCAGCGTAACAGTTGATTCCTGCCGCAAAGTTGCAGAAACCGGGAACTTTGCGTTCCTCAATGCCAGACTGGTCCATGGCGGCTGTATCAATCTTTACGGACACAAGCAGCCGGAAAATGTCCCCCTTTATAAAGGCACCGAGGGGGATGATGTTTCTGATTATCTTATCAGAAATCAGCTGCTGATGTTTGAAAATCTGAAAAAACAGCCAGAAAAGTCTGTGGATCTTCTTTCCATCCCCATTATGCCCCAGTTCCGCACCACCCGGCGGATCAACGGCGATGTGACACTGAAAGAAAACGATGCCTACCGCCATTTTGCAGACTCCGTCGGAGCCATCTGTGACTTTGAACGGCGGGACTTTCTCTATGAGATCCCCTATGGAACTATGGTCCGCAAGGGATTCCCCAATTTGATCACGGCGGGGCGCTCTGTCTCCGGGGATGGATATGCGTGGGACATTCTCAGAGTGATTCCCCCTGCCATTGTTTCCGGACAGGCTGCCGGTCTTGCCGCGGCTCAATCCGTTGATTCCGGTACAGCACTGGATTCTCTGGAGCTTGAGCCTTTGCAGCGTGCCATGGCAAAGGGCGGCAATCAGATCCACTTTGATGATGCGCTGGTGCCCGCCGGTTCTGCGGTCAAGGCAGACACTTTTGCGGATATCGGTCATATTTGAGAGCAATAAAAATTTCCCCCTGAGGCACTTCTGAAAACACATTTCAGAATGTTCAGGGGGATTTTTTTACGCGTGAAAAACGACCGGGCGCCCGGCAGAACAATTATTGAAAAGGGGAGGGCTGTATCTTGATGGAGAACTCCTTTTTCATGGCAAAGACTCCGTCAAGATAAAGACGGAGCGTCAGAGTGTATGTGCCTTCTTTGATACGATCCAGATGAATCTTTTTTCCTTTGCCTTTGAGAGAAACTTTGCCGGAAGCGTCCCTCAAGGTGTAGTTGACTTCTGTTGCTCCTGTCCAGATTCCATAGCGCACTCCTTTGACAGAACCGGATTCAAAGGGGATCCCGGACTCTCCCTTGCCGCCGTAAGGTTTGATTTCAATGACGTCCCCTGTGTTGAAAAGATCGGAGTCCAACGCAACTCCCATCTCTCTCCCCAGAGGCGGCAGCTGTATGTGAAGCTCTTTGAGCACTGAGGGCCCTTTTACATATTCACTCTGCCAGATGTTGTTTCTGCTGCGGGCAAAGAGATCTTTTGTCGCCAGCAGACCTTCAGCGCAGGTATCCTGGAAGCGGTCAGGGGAGTGGGGAATGTAACAGGAGATAACTGATGTGATATCCCAGACGCCGTTTTTCAGAGGAATGTTGAAATAACCGAAAGCACCTTTGGCGCGTACCAGAGTAAAGATCCTGCGCCCGGCGATCCTTTCATCTGCGGCAGAAGCTCTGCGGGGGATGCGGATGGGATAGGAAAACTCAACTCCTCCCCCGGGGAGCATTTTGTAATATCCTTTGCGTCCGGTGACGGAAGCGGGATTTTTCAGGTAAGGATCACGCAGCAATTCGATCCACCATCCCCGGACTGCCGGATCGGGGCGGCTCAAAGTTTCTTTTGCACCGTCTTTAAATTTGAAAAAATACTTTTTGACTCCGGGGACACCTCTGAAAGAAAGATATCCCGGTACTTCAAATTTTTTTTCCGAGGCAGGCGCCCACTCTTTTGAATAGAATCCATTGACTGAGGACTTGTACTGCCCCTCTGTTCCGGAGCGCTGAAGCTGCATGTCAAAGGAAAATGGTACTTTTTTCCCCTCTGGCGTCGTCACAGAGAATGTGGAACTGTCAGCCTTAAGATCTTTCAAATCAAGAAAAAAGATCTGTTCCGTTCCCGGAGCTGCCGGAAGTTCCACCGTGTATTCCTTTGCTCCGCAGAAAAGCAAAGGAAGAAGAATTCCTGAGAGCATCACTATTTTTTTCATGGCTTATCTCCAGGGTGAGGGAATGGTTTTATAGAGGATCTCAACTGTTTCCCCCTTGTAGGAGCAGACCGCTTTCCCCGGATAATACTCGACTGTGACTTTTTCAGAGGGCTTTTCGTTGACAGATATTTTCAGCTGTAAAGGTTCCCCCTGATAGATGATATCTGACACGGGAGTCACATTGAGCAGTTTTATGGGAGTAAAGGTGCGGGAGACATGGACGATCTCTCTTGCTCCTTCAAAAAGGCGCAGAGTGTTGCGTCCCTCTTTTTCAGCGGGCAGACTGCTGCGGCATTCCAGCTTGTGAATGGCTTTGGGACCGAGTTTCACACTCAGAGCCTTGCCGTTGTAGGTGCCCCGGAGCTGAAGCGGCTTGCCGGTGAGGTTTTCAAGAGTGAAAAAGGAACTCTGCATTCCTCCGGCATAGGCCCAGCGCCGTTCCCTGACCCGCACCGGGAAGGAGTCGGGGATCTCAAAAGCGGTGAAAGTCTGGGGCATATGATAGCGTCCCCAGAGGATATCCCCCTGTTTGTTCCAGGGCGTGAAGGTTCCGACGGCAACAGCAAGACGGTTGCTGTGGTAGCCGAGGGCAGCCAGAGGAACGGCAAGTTCGATATAGTAGGAGTCCTTGCCGTAAGATCCTTTGGCGACAGCTCCGGAATCCCATGAAAGGGTTATTCTGGCATCTTTGTCCTTGAAATGGTCATAAAGAGCCCCGCTGACATTGGCGATGATCTGATAATAGCTTTCACTGGCTGGATCCGGTGTGAAAAAGAAATCAAGACAATCGTTGTTGTAAACAGGAGAGTCCTGCTTTTCACAGGTGTTGGCGTATGCTTTACTGTTGCCGTGCTTTACGTCAACGGCGACGTAAAGATGGGTGGCACTTCTGCCGATAAACCCTTTCCCGTTTTTGAGCTTGAAAGATGAGGTCAGGGCGTTCTTCCAGCCGGCATCACCTTTTTTCCCGTCAATGACAGGGGCGGGGGAGAGGTGGGGAAGCTGGGCACCGCCGAGAAACACGGCGGCACTGAAAAGAAAGAATGAGGCAAACTTTTTCATTATTTCCCCTCCAGAGCCATAATGAGTCTTGCGATCTGCCAGCGGTAACGCTCAATGGAAATACTGTTCCACTCATGTTCTTTCATTAAAGCTGTGGCCTCGATGCCGTCAAACTTCTGGG
Source organism: Lentisphaeria bacterium (assembly GCA_017629975.1). GTDB lineage: Bacteria > Verrucomicrobiota > Lentisphaeria > Victivallales > Victivallaceae > UBA1784. The sequence continues at coordinate 190 of JAGBWB010000162.1, read as the reverse complement.
CATGGTACATACGGGGATCAAAGTGGACTTTCTTTTTCATCATCGCGATGAAATCAGAAGCCGCTTTGCGTGCGGCACTGGAACCCTTGCCCTCCTTGAGAAGTGTTTCAAGGGTGTGGAGATAGAGGTAGTCATCACGTCCTTCCCGGTAGTTCAGAAAATGCAGAGAGGGACGGTCGCCGCCCTGGGG
>JAGBWB010000161.1 GCA_017629975.1 Lentisphaeria bacterium | reverse complement strand
AGCACGCCTGATCTATTGCCACCGGATCTGTTGAGGCGAATACGCCGATATCCTTGATGCAGCGGGGCATGGGATGGGGTTCACAGTCGCATCCGCGGGTGATGTTGACGGCAAAAGAGATGTAAATGTGTTTTTTCTCTTTAGCTGAGCCGCAGGCATATTCCACCAGTTTTTCCCGGAAGAATTTCCCTTTGAAAAGGGCGTTCCAGAATCCGCCTAAGGAAAAGATGGAAACCGCATGGCGGGGGCAGATGGAAAAACAGGCGCCGCAGCCGATACATTTGCTGTGGTCGATCTTGTATCTGCCGTTGTTATTTGAGATCGCCTGAACCTGACAGCGTTTCTGGCAGAGCCCGCATTTTTTGCACATGAATCCCATGATCCGCGGTTTCACCCCCAGGTGCATCGCCATTTTGCCGCCTTTGGAGCCGAATCCCATGGAAAGCTGCTTGATGGCACCGCCGAACCCGGCAAGCATGTGTCCTTTGAAGTGAGAAAGCACCAGTACCTGATCGTATTTGGCAAGTCCGGAGGCGATACTGACGCTTTTGAAATGTTTCAAACCCACAGGAATTTGAACCGCCTCTTCCCCTTTGGCGCCGTCAGCGATGACCACCGGCAGGCGTTTGAATCCGTGGGAGAGGGCGAGAGCGGTATGTTTCTCTCTGTTGAAGCGTTCACCGCCGTAAAGAACACTGGTTTCAGTAAAGGCGCTTTTGATCTCTTTTTCTTCCAGAAAGTCGATGATGCCGTCGTAGGTTTCAGGTTTGAGGAAGGTGAAGTTGCCTCTTTCGCCGAAATGGAGTTTCAGGGGGATCTCTTTTTCAAGGGAGAGATTTTCCTTTTCAATGAGAGTTTCCAGAAGTGTTCTGCCGATCTGAGAAAGTCTTTCCGTTCCGGGATCGTGAGAGACGGGAATGAAGTAAACGTTTGCCATATTTCAATGATCCTCTTGTTGTCACTCTGCCATGGAAAGAAGTTTTCTGCCGGTGGCGTGGAGATAGTTCAAAGTCTCCTGCACCAGTCCGTCGGGGAATGAGGAGCGGAGCAATTCAAAGCTGAAAAATCCGTCGTAGTTGATCTCTTTCAAATAGGGCATGATGGTTTCCCAGTCCACTTTGCCGAAGAAAGGCGGCAGGTGAAGATCTTTGCCGCTGTGATTGTCATGAACATGGGTTGCGGCAAGACGCTTGCCCACTTTGCGGAGTTCTGCGGGCATCTTTTCGCCGTAAGCCACCTGACCATGTCCGAAGTCCCAGCAGATGCCGACCTGACCGTTGAAAAGATCCGCAAGGGCGATAAGATCCTCTGTTTCCGCAGAGAAGCGGGATCGGCAATCTTCAGGAACATTGAGGTGATCTTCATAGATGTTCTCAATACAGGGGAGAATGCCGTACTTTTTGCCGCTCTCAACCGCCGTTGAAAAGTAGTCGGCGGTGATCTCAAGAATGCGGTCAAAGACCCACTCATCGGGGGAGCTGATCCGGTATTCATCCACATGGGCGACGGCGGCACGGGCGCCGAGGATGTCGGCGCACTCCATGGCGCGGGGGGCGTGTTTGCGGAAAAGCGCCACTCCGTCCTCATCTTTGCGGAACCGGAAGAGCGGCATGTGGATCTGGTGCACTTTGACCCCGGCGGCATCGTACTGGCGTCTCAAATCCCGGGCGATGTTCAGATAATCGGGATTTTCTGTGAAGGCCACGTGACAGTCAACAAATTCAAACCCCGCGTTAAGACAGAGCCGTGCCGCCTCTTCGTGGGAGCGGTAACTCTCTTTCCGTGCAGGGATGAAGCAGACAAGATTGGTTCCGAGTTTCATTATTGGTGTAACCTCTCAAAAGTTGAAATAAGGATATTGTTTCTTAATATAACTCAGAAAGAGAGTCTTGTCAAGAAAGTTCAGGAACTCTCATGAAATTGATTTTTTTCCGCAGTCAGCAGAAAAAAACACATATACGGAAAAAAATAACATTCCCTCCCTGTGAGGGAGAAAGCTTTGCTCCGGGACAAAAATGAATGATCAATATATGACTTTTCGTAATTGAGGAATATTTTCTCTCCTTGTATTTCAAGTGTTTAAGGTGTATATTATGAATAGCAGTCAAAATTTAATGTGGTTTTTGAAATATGAAAATAAAACTTTTTACGCTGATTGAGCTTCTTGTTGTTATTGCCATTATCGCCATCCTTGCCGCCATGCTGCTGCCCGCCTTGCAGCAGGCGCGGGAACGGGGTATGACTTCCGCATGCATCAATAATATGAAAACGCTGGGCAATGTCATCAATTTTTACGCTGATGACAATAATGGCTGGTGGCCCGGGTATTGGAGCAATAAAGGTGTCCGCAATCAGGGCCGCAACTGCTTTTTCTACTCCAACCAGCCCGCCAATGCCAATGATAAATCCGATACGGGAAGCATTGCCCCCTATCTCGGAGTCAATCAGTCCGGATATATTTTCAGTTACTATGAATTGGGCGCCACCAAGACCCGCTGCAAATACGCCTGTCCCAAATTGCCTTCTGTTGGATTGGTCCGTGAAGGCACGACTATTCTTTCCCGGGTCGGCATTGCCATGACAGGTGACGGCGGAAGTGATGACAAATTTATGTACAACAACAAGATGAAATCAAATCTTCTGCGGCGTCCTTCCGCATGGTGCCCCATTGCTGAAGCAGAAAACGCCGCCCCCAGCAGCACGCTGCGTTTCAATTATGAAAGTATCCCCGGTGGCCCCCCTGTTGAACGTGCTATTGCTTTTCGCCACGGTCTCGGAGCCAATGGCGGATCCTCTTTGATTTTCGGTGACTTTCACGTAGAGAACCGCAAAAAATCTCAAATCAAAGGATATTGGAATTCCGCCTCTTCTGTGGCCGCATACAGCGCTTTCTGGAATCCATGGCCGGTTATTGATGGTGATGGAGATCATACTAAATACTATAATTGAAACATGATGAGAGGAGATTGCATTTATGAAACACAATATATTTACGCTGATTGAACTTCTTGTCGTAATTGCTATCATCGCTATT